>NZ_JBEZIR010000023.1:0-86433 GCF_040651175.1 Kitasatospora sp. NPDC048540 | reverse complement strand
CGACGGGGTGCGTCTGTGCGGTGGGCGGGGGCTGGGGCGGTGCCGGCGGGGGGTGTGGTCGCCCGCCCCGCGGCCGGCCCGGCGTGCGTCAATTCTCCCCGGAGATCCTCCGCCACATCATCTGGCCGTAGTCCTCCGCGTCCTCCTCGCTGCCCTTGTCGCCGTGGATCCGCATGCCCTCCTGGTGGTGCACCTCGTGGAAGAAGGTGACCACGGCCTCCTTGATGTTGCGCAGGCCCTTGTTGGAGAGCTCGATGATCGGCAGACCGGTGCGGCCGCGGTGCGGCACGTCGGTCATGGTCGAGTTCGACCGGATGTAGTGCGGGCTGTTGCCGTAGTTGAACTCCCCCGTCCGCCCGTCGATGATCCGTTCCTTGTGGACCACGTCGTACCGGTCCCAGGTGTCGCCGTGTCCGGCCCTGGCCAGGGTCTGCTTGAGCCGGCCGAGGCTGACCGCGGGGCCGGACTCGTACTCGTTCGGCTTGCCCTTGGACCCGCTGCGGTAGGCGTTGCCGCTGGTGGTGGAGTCGGCGGCGTCGGGGGCCGGCTTCGGCTCCTCGGCGGTCTTGCCGCTGCCGCTCTTGTTCCCGCTGCCGCCGGGTTCCTTGCCGCCCTTTCCGGTACCGGACTTGGGTGTGGACGGGGTGTCACCCTTGGGGGTGGTCGGCGCCGGGTCGGCGGGCGTGGTGGTGGGCAGGTCGCCGGAGAGCAGCCGCTTGACGGCGCTGATCGCGTCCTCGCCGCCCTCGACGGCCGCCTTGACCGCCTTGACGGCCTTGACGCCGCTGCTGATCGCCTTGATCGCACCGTAGCCGTCGATCGCGAACGAGCCGACGATGCCGGTCCACTGCCCGGCGACGTAGGAGGTCGAGCTGGAGTCGACGCCGAACAGCTCGGCAAGCGGGTGATCGTCGACGTACCCGGTGTGGCCCAGCCGGAACGGGGTCTCGTTCTCGTACCCCGTCATGCTGTTGAACGCCGAGTTGTCGCCGTTGACGATGTCGGCGAAGGAGTTCCAGCCGTCCGACAGGAAGTTGACGCCCCACTGGTACGGGTCGCCGACGATGGAGTCGCCGACGCCGGTGAAGAAGCCGCCGATGGCGCTGCCCCAGCCGGAGCCCCACCACAGTCCGGTCGGGTCGCTGCCGGAAGCCGGGTTGCCGGCCGCGTAGCCGTACCCGCCCATCTGGTTGGGGTCGCCGCTCTCCATGACCGGGTCGACCGACAGGAACCGGCCGGTGACCGGGTCGTAGTGCCGCGCCCCGAGCAGGGTGAACCCGGTGACGGTGTCGGCGGGCTTGCCCAGGAAGCCGTGGTTGTCGGCCCAGGCCCCCGGTGCGGTGCCCCGCGGGTTGCCGTACGGGTCGAAGGAGCGCCGGGTGATGCCGAGCGTGGCGCCGTCGACCTGGAGCTGGGCGGTGCCCTGCGGGGTGGTCGGCTGGTAGCTGATGGCACCGCCGCTGGAGCGGACGGTGACCGTGCCGTCGGGTGCGCGGTAGTAGCGCAGCGCGGTGACGGTCTTTCCGGTGGCGTCGAGGTTGAGCTGCTCGTTGCCGGAGAACAGGTAGAGCGTGTTGCCGCCCGGGGCGCGCTGGATCAGCAGGCCGCCGTCGGCGTCGTACAGGTAGCCGGTCTTCTTGCCGTCGGTGGTGACGGCGCCGGTGCGGCCCTCCTCGTCGTAGTCGATGGCCTGGCTGCCGGTGCGGGCGCCGGTGGTGGTCCGGGTCCGGGTGTTGCCGGCCTCGTCGTAGCCGGGGGTGAGCACCGTGGTGCCGCCCGGGCCGGTGGTGGTGACCGTCGAGACCGCGTTGGGCCGCTTGGCCGGGGCGGTGCCCGCGCCGGGGTAGGCGAGGGACTGCGCGACGTCCTTGGCCGCGTTGCCGGTCACGTCGTGGCCGACCTGGCGGGTGCGGTCGCCGAGCTGGTCGAACTGCCAGTCCAGCCAGTACGGGGCCGGGCCGCCGACGGTGGCCGGGGTGGGCCGGGCCGTGGTGCAGCGGGCCAGCTGGCCCGCGGTGGCGGTGGTGATGCCCTTGGTGTCGGTCCAGGCGGTGGTCAGCCGGCGCTGCGCGTCGTAGCCGTAGCACTGGGTGTCGGTGGTGCGGTCGGTGCCGCCGCTGGACTGGACGTCGGTGACGGCGGTGACGTTGCCGGCCTGGTCGTAGCCGAAGGTGGTGGCGGAGATCGGGTTGGCAGTGTTGGTCTGCAGGGTGACGCGGTTGGTGGCCGGGCGGCCGGTCGCCGCGTCGTAGGTCTGCGCGGTGCGCAGCTGCTTGCTCGGTGTGCCGAGGGTGGTCTGCAGGACCTCGCCGAGCGGGCTGTAGTTGACGGTGGCGACGTAGGGCCGGCTGGGCGAGCCCATGCTGACCAGGCCGCCCTCCAGGTTGTAGCCGTAGCCGACCGTTTCGGCGGGCAGTCCGCCGTCGGTGCCGTACGAGGTCGAGGCCAGCAGGCCGACGTTCTCGGTGTAGGCGGCCTTGGCGGTGTAGGTGCCCGCCAGGGCGCCTTCGGCGGCGGGGATCACGGTGGTGACGGAGGTCGCCTGGCCGACGGCGTTGTAGCCGTCGACGCGCTGGACGTAGGCGGCGCCGTTCTTGCCGCCGACGTAGCGGGTGGAGGCGACGGGCAGGCCCTTGCCGAGCTTGTCGTAGCTCCACTCGGCCAGCAGCTTGGTCGGGTCGCCGGTGTCGGTGCCCGCGTACTCGGCGGTGCGCCGGCCCAGCGAGTCGTAGCTGAACGACAGGGTCTGCTTGCGGGCGTCGGTGGTGCTGGTGAGCCGGCCGAGCGGGTCGTACCCGGCGCTGGAGGCGCCGGCCGCCGGGTCGGTCTGCGAGGTCATCCGGCCTTGCAGGTCGTAGCCGTAGGACCAGGTGTTGCCGGCGTTGTCCTTGACCGTGGCGACCTGCCCGCGGGCGGTGTAACCGAAGCGGGTGGTGATGTCGGCGGCGGGCGCGGTGCCCGCCGTGCCGGCGGACCACAGGCGGGTGTTGGCCGCGTCGTAGAGCGCGAGGTCGTCGTCGGCCTGGACCTTGAGGTAGCCGCCGGGGTGGCTGCCGGTGCCGGTGGACCACAGGGTGGTCTTCCCGGTCGGGTCGAGGACGGCCAGGTTGCCGTCGGTCTGCACCACGGCGTAGGCGCCGGGGTGGCCGCCGGTGCCGGCGGACCACAGCGACTTGTCGCCGACGAGTGCGCTGAGCACCAGGTTGCCGTCGGGCTGCATGCTCAGCCGGACGCCCGCGGAGACCACGGAGGTGCCGGAGGACAGCCGGCTGCCGGTGCCGAGCTGGCGGTCGGGGGTGGTGTCGCGGACGACGCTGGCGGTGGTGCGGCCCTGGGCGTCGGTGTAGGTGGTGGTGGCCTTGCCGCCCTGCGCCGGGGTGGTGTCGACCCGGTCGACGCCCTGGTAGGCGACGGCGCTCTGCCACAGCGTGCTGGCGAACGAGGCCAGGCTGGTGGTGACCGGGCGGCCCTGACCGTCGTAGGCGGTGCGGGTCACCGACGGGCCGGTCCGGTTGGTCTCGGCCCACATGGTGGCGCCGGGCGCGTGGTCGGTGTCGGCGTAGGTGGCGATGCTGGAGACGGTCCAGCCGTGCGAGTCGTAGTAGGTGGAGGAGACCAGCCGGCCGGCCGAGTTGTCGGCGGGGGTGGACTGGGTCTGGCGGGGTTGCAGGGTGCCGTCGTAGATGGTGACGGAGGTGCTGTAGGAGCCGTCCTCGCGCAGGCTCCGGGTGGTGACGGAGGACGGGGTCGGGTTGTCGCCGGCGCCGTGCACGTCGTAGGAGTAGGTGCGGTCGGGTGTCTGGGTGGCCTTGTCGCGGCCCGGGGACCAGACCTTCTCCCGGCGGCCGAGCGCGTCGTACGCCGCGTCGGTCACCTGGTTGTTGACGTCCACCGAGTGCAGCACGGACGCCCGGCCGGGCGAGACGGTGCTGGTGGCCTTCCACTGGAGCGGGTTGGTGGTGGACAGCGTGGTCGGCAGCAGGCCGGTCTCGGGCTGGTACCCGGTGGTGGTGGTCTGTCCGGCGGCGTCGGTGCTGGCGGTGACCCGCCCGTACCGGTCGTAGGACATCCCGCCGAGGGTCTGGAACTGCGGCCGGCCCTGGGCGTCGTAGCCGGTGGCCGCCTGGGTGGCGGTGACCAGGCCGAGCGAGCTGCCGTTCTGGCCGAGCACGCCGTAGGTGCCGGGGTGGTCGACCGAGCCGTCGCCGTCGTAGAAGATCCGCTTGTGGGAGAGCGTGGTGTCCTTGCCGGGCGCGGTGGTGCACGGGCCCGTGACGCTGATCGTCTCCTTCGGGGAGACCAGCATCATCGGGTTGTCCGCCGGGGCGTCGGCGTACGTGGTGGTGGTGCAGGTCTGCTGCTTGGGGTCGGCCAGGTCGGGCTGGTCGTCCTGCTTCCAGATCCGGCCGGTGGAGTCGAAGGTGGTGCCGGAGCGGCCGGTGCGCCAGGTGCCGTCGGCGAGCAGGCCCATGGTGCGCGAGGAGGTCGAGGTGATCCGGCGCGAGGTCAGGTCGGGCAGCACGGACAGCTTGTCCGGCTTGGGGTCCTCGGAGGTCCAGGCCTTGCGGCCGGCGCTGGCGGTGACCGTGGAGGCCGGCGGGTCGGTCAGGGTGCGGCTGACGACGCTGCCGCCGGCCTGGGTGTACCCGAGCGTCTGGTACGGGGTGCCGGCCAGCCAGGGGCTGTCGGTGATCTCCTCGTTCAGCACGTTGCGGACCGTGACGCTGCGGGTGGTGCCGTCGGCCTTGCGGTCGCCGTCCATGCCCTGCAGGTAGGAGACGGTGCTCTGGGTGACCGGGTCCGGTGCGGCGCCGGTGGTGGTGGTGACGGTGCGGAAGCCCCGGAAGTCGTTCCAGGTGCGGTGCTTGTCGTCGGTGAGGTCGGAGTCGTCGCGGTGCCAGGCGGCACCGTCGGCGTAGGTGTAGTTGGTGACCTTGGCGGGCGAGCCGGCCTTGGTGCGGTCGCTGTCGGTGACCTGGGAGACCAGGGTCTTGTGGAACCAGTCCTCGATCGGCTCGACGCCGCCCGGGGTGTTCCAGAAGACCGGGTAGCAGGCCATCGTGTTGCTGTCCGCCGAGGCGGGCATCGTCTTCTTCTCGCGGGAGCACTCCGGCGCCCGGTAGGTGACCGCGACGGACTCGCCGGTCTCGGTCTGCACGCTGGAGATCCGCGGGTGGTACAGCGGCGGGGCGGCCGGGGTGAGCCCGTCGACCCGGTTGTCCATCTCGATCCCGGCGAAGGTGACCGGGTCGAGGGTGATCGGCCCGCTGCCGCCGGCGGAGGTGTCCTTGCCGGTGTGGGTGAGCTTGGACAGCCACATCACGGACTGCAGCGAGCCGGTGCTCTTCGGGTCCTGGGTCTTGCCGGTGACCGGGTCGTAGGTGCCGCCGGCGTCCGAGAAGACCTGCGTCAGGTCGTAGCTGTCGACGTCCTGCCAGCCGGCGGCGGTGCGGACCTTGCTGTCGATGCCCTTGAGCCGATAGGTGGTCCAGAAGGTGGGGCCGCTGATCAGGCAGACGCCGTCGGTCTTGTCGTCGTCGCCGACCTTGTTCTTCCAGTCCGACTCGCAGTGCAGGTCGTACGGGGTGTCGGGCCAGCTGGCGGCGGTGTCCGAGGAGAGGTTGCCGTCCTTGCAGACGCTGTCCGAGGTGGTGCAGCGCTGTGCGGTGCGGAACTCGACCTTCGCGGCGGGCTCACGGCCGGCCCGCGCGTCGGCGAGCTGGTAGCCGTAGGAGATCCGGGTCAGCCGGCCGCCGCGGGTGTACTTGGTGAGGGTGCCGCCCTTGTCGTCCTCGGCGACCTGGCCGTAGCCCATGTTGTAGTAGTTGGACTCGGTCGCCCAGTCGTAGCGCTGCACGTTGCCGTGCGGGTCGACGACGAAGTCCAGGTTGAACCGGTAGCCGACCGGCTTGTCGCACTGGGAGTCGTCGCCCTTGTCCGAACTGTGGCACGGGTCGCCCGACTTGGGGTGGTAGATCGGCACGCCCCAGGCGCTGTCGGTGGCGTCGTCGGCGGTGGTGCCGGGCGCGTGGTTCAGGCCCAGGTAGTAGGCGGTGCCGTCGGTCGTGGTGACCTTGAAGTACTCGCCGTCCCACAGGCCGTTGGTGGCGCCGGTCAGCCGCTCGATCCTGGTGCCGTCGTCGCTCTGCAGGTGGTAGCCGCCGTCGTCGTCGCGCAGCAGGACGCCGTTGTGGGTGCCGAGTTGGAGGGTGGCGTTCCAGCCGGCCCAGCACTCGTCGCCGGAGTCCTTGATCCCCTGGTCCTTGCAGCTCTTGTAGGAGCGCTCGATGAAGCCGGGGTTGTACGACCAGCCGTCACCGATCCACGAGGACTGGGAGTTGCGGGCCGAGGT
The DNA here is from genome assembly GCF_040651175.1 of Kitasatospora sp. NPDC048540. Lineage (NCBI taxonomy): Bacteria > Bacillati > Actinomycetota > Actinomycetes > Kitasatosporales > Streptomycetaceae > Kitasatospora > Kitasatospora sp. NPDC048540. The sequence goes on along the minus strand of NZ_JBEZIR010000023.1, from coordinate 80,081 downwards.
CTCGCCGTCCACCGACTGGGAGTCGTAGGCGAGGCTGACGGTCGGGGCGGCGCCGCCGAGCGAGGGCGGCAGGGTGATCGGGTACTGGTAGGTGAAGGCGCCCGAGGCCGAGGCGGACCAGGCGCCCGAGGCGGACAGCGAGGTGGCGCCGAAGTCGCCCTGCGAGCCGCTGCTGCCGGCCACCGCGGCGACCGCCATCCCGGAGGAGGCGGAGGCCGCCGCGGCGCGGGCGGCGGGGGCGGCGAACGGGTTGGCCGCCTTGGTGGCCGCCGGGGCCGGCAGGGTGACGGCGGCGCTGAGCCTGCGGCCGACCGGGTCGTTGACCGACTCGAGCGGGGTCCGGGTGCGGCAGGCGGCGAGCTGCGGGGTGGTGAGCGCGCAGGACGGCATCGCCACCAGGTGCAGCCGGGAGGCCCAACCGCCGCCGTACGCCTGGTCGATGGCGGCGTAGTCGAGGGAAACCGAGACGTCGCCGGTGCCGGTGCCGTGGTCGGCGCGGGCCAGGCCGACCAGCAGGCCGTCGACGCCGGCGCCCTTGGCCTGCTCGCGGCCGGCCAGGCTGACCTGGACGGAGGAGACCGGGGACAGCGGGGCGAGCGGGCTGACCAGCGCGCGGGCGCGGGCGCCGACCGCCGACGAGGTGGCCGGGGAGACCGAGACCGGCAGGGCGCCGGCCTTCACCTGCCCGGCGGGCGCGGCGAGGCTGCGCACCGGGGTGGCGGCGGCCAGGTCGACGGTGGCGCCGGCGCCCGCCGGCCACCGGGCGCCGCGCACCTCGTGCGGTGTCAGCTCGCGGGCCCCGGCGGGCGGGACGCCCTGCGGGGCGTTGCCTGCGGCGCTGTCCGCCGGGTGGCCGGGCACCTTGGGCGGTGCGGGCAGCGGGTCGGCGGCCCAGGTCCGGTCGGTGTAGCGGTAGCCGCCCACCACCGATTCGGCGACCGCGAAGGGTGTTGACAGGGCGAGGGCGGTGACGGTCGCGACCGTCACCGCTCCTCTGTTCAGCCAGGCCCGTTGCCGGGCCCTGGCACGTATGCGGAATCCGCGTGATTCTGCGCGCATGCGCAAATTCCCCCATGATACGGAAATTGGTGACGTACTGAGGGTTCGTCAGCTGACATGGCGTCGGAACCCGGACGGAACCGTATTGCCAGGGTGGCGTCCCAGCAATACCCTTCCCCAGCGGTCACACTGGCCCCATCCGTCACAGCAGTCCCGGTGCTACGTCCACCAACCGGACGGAGTCGGACAGAAGTGCCGCAATTCCGACATCCGGCGGCCGGGTGGACGAACCGTCTGTGATCAGAAACACAGGCGTGACCCGGGCCGCCGCATCCTGTCCTTGAAAGGACGAACTCCATGGGGGAGCACACCCGTGCCCGGAGTCATCCGGCGCACACACCGGCCCGCCGGCTGGCGGTGTCGGCGGCGGTCGCCGCACTGCTGCTGAGCGGCGCCGGCCCGGCCCTGGCGGACGACGGCCCGGCCGCAGGCGCCGACCCGGCCGCCGTCGCCTCGCCGCTGGTGGCCGCCAAGGCCGAGGCGGTCCGCTCGGGGCAGCCGGTCACCGTCGACGCGCTGACCACCGGGACCGACCTGACGGTCGCCAACGCCGACGGCACCTTCACCGTCACCAGCAGCCTGCTGCCCGCCCGGGTCCGCCGGGACGGCGCCTGGTCCCCGGTCGACGCGACGCTGGGCCGCAACCCGGACGGCACCCTCTCGCCGAAGGCCGCGCCCTCCGGGCTGGCCCTGTCCGGCGGCGGCAGCGGCCCACTGGCCACCCTCACCGACGCCGAGGGCCACCGGCTCTCCTACACGCTGCCGTTCGCGCTGCCCGCGCCGCAGGTCAGCGGCAACACGGCGCGCTACGACGGGGTGCTGCCGGGGGTCGACCTCAAGGTCACCAGCACCGACCAGGGCGGGTTCCACGAGGTGCTGATCGTCCGTGACGCGCAGGCCGCCGCCAACCCGGCGCTCGCCTCGCTGCGGCTGGCCACCTCGACCAGCGACGGCCTCGCGGTCCGCGTCGACCCGGACGGCAGGGTGGCCGCCACCACCGCCGACGGCACCGCCGTGTTCCGCTCCCCCACCCCGCTGATGTGGGACTCCTCGGGCGCCGCGCCCGCCGCCACCACCGCCGCGGCCCCGGCCAAGGCGGCCGCCAAGGCCGCCGCCCCGCGGGCCGCCGCCGCCGCCGCGGACGGCGCCGGGCAGCCCGCCACCGCCTCCACCGCCGAGCAGCCCGGCACCGGCGCCCAGATCAAGCCGCTCACGGTGACCGGCGGCCCGGACGCCCTGACGCTCGTCCCGGACGCCGGGCTGCTGACCGGCCCGGGCACCGTGTGGCCGCTGTACATCGACCCGTACACCAGCCCGATCACCAGCAAGAAGAGCCACTTCGTCACCGTCAAGGAGGGCTGCGCGAGCCAGAGCCCGTACGACGACGCCCAGGACAACGGCGAAGGGGTCGGCTACCAGCGCTGGCAGGAGTGCCTGGGCCTGAACCGGGCCTACTTCGAGCTCAACATCGGCAACCTCACCAAGTCCATGGTGATCTCCAAGTCGGTGGTGCACCTCACCTCGACCTACGGCGCCTCCTTCGACTGCGACAACGAGACCGGCGTCAAGCTGGCGACCGTCGGCGCGATCAGCGGCTCCACCAGCTGGAACCACCAGCCCTCGGTGGCCGGTGACGGCTACATCGGCGGCACGCAGCAGGTCAAGAGCTCCAACCCGTCCCAGCACTGCGGCAACCACGACGCCAACTGGGACGTCACCGGGCAGATCAAGAAGCTGGCCGGCAAGGACGACAGCTGGACCTTCGGCCTGTTCGGCAACGAGAGCAAGTCCTCCAGCAACAACGACTTCATCCGCTTCGCCAACAACCCGTACCTGACCACGGTGTTCGACATCGCCCCCGAGGTGCCGGACAAGCTCGGCACCACCCCGGCGACCCGCGCCCCGGCGAGCAACGGGTGCGACGGCGCGGAGTCCGGCTGGATCGGCGAGTCCGGACTGGCCGGCGACGCCTCCGACATCACTCTCAACGCCCACCTCGCCACCGACATGACCGGCGTCAACCTGCGTGCCAAGTACGAGGTCTGGGACACCAAGACGGCCAACGCCGACGGCGACTCCACCTCCAAGGGCGCGCCCGTCAGCGGCTGGGTCAGCGACGGCGGCACCACCCGGGTCAACATCGGCTTCAAGGTCGCGGACGGGCACCAGTACGGCTGGCACGTCCGGGCCGACGACGACACCCTGCTCAGCGGCTGGTCCCCGAACTGCTACTTCAAGATCGACCTCAGCGCGCCGAGCCTGCCGGCCTTCACCGACTCGCCGGTCTTCCCGCCGCTCGGCGGCGACCGGGCGCCCACCGGCCACGCCGGTGACACCGGGGTCAAGATCGCGGTCAGCGCCAACGACCCGACGCCGACCGGCTGCACCCGCGGCGCCTGCGTCAGCAGCGGCATCGACCGCTTCGAGTACTCCCTCGACGCCAACATCCCCGCCAGCGGCGCCCTCAAGGTCGACGCCGTGGCCGGCACCGGCGGCAACGCCACCGCCGACATCCCGGTCGTGCTCAGCGCCGCCCAGTGGGGCGCCCACACGCTGTTCGTCCGGGCCGTCGACAACGCCGGCAACACCCAGGGCACGGTCGGCCAGTACAGCTTCTTCGCGCCGTGGAACCCCAACGCCAAGGTGGCCGCCGGCGACCTGGACGGCGACGCGGTCCCCGACCTGATCGCCCCGACCACCGGCGGCGACCTGGTGCTGGTGCGCGGCAACGCCGACCCGGCCGCCCCGCCCGCCACGGTGTCCGCCAAGGCGCAGAGCCCGGACGGCACCGGCTGGAACAACTACCTGGTCGCGCACCGCGGTACGGCCACCGGCACCAACGTCGACGACCTGTTCGCGTACAACAAGGCCAGCCACGAGCTGTACCTCTACCCGAACGACGCCATCACCCCCGGCGGCGCCATTGGGCACTTCACGCTCACCCAGAACGTGGTGCCGATCCGGGACTCCGCCGCATGCCCGGCCAAGGGCTCGGACGGCACCTGGAACAACGTCACCCAGATCCTCGCCCCCGGAAAGCTCGCGGGCTTCGCCGACGCCCCTGACCTGGTCACCGTCGACAAGGGCGAACTCTGGTACTTCCCCGGCACCTTCCAGGCCGGCTGCAACCTCGGCGCCGGAGTGAAGATCGGCACCGGCGACTGGTCCGGTGTCACCCTGCTCGCCCCCGGCACCGTCAACGGCGGGCCGACCCTGTGGGCCCGCAACGACGCCACCGGCGCGATCAGCAGCTTCCCGCTGACCTTCGCCGGCGGCGTGCCCACCACCCGGATCACCGCCCCCACCGACGCGCCGCTGGTCTCCGGCATCCTGGACACCGCCAACAAGAACCTCTGCCTGGACATCGCCGGCGGCCGGACTGTCAACGGCACCGCGGCGCAGATGTACACCTGCAACGGCACCGACGCCCAGACCTTCACCCGGGGCACGGACAACACCGTGCACGTGCTCGGCAAGTGCCTGGACGTGGCGAAGGGCGCCAGCGAGAACAACTCCCTGGTGCAGCTGTACCAGTGCAACAACTCCGCGGCCCAGCAGTGGGTCCCGGGCCCCTACCCGGGCACCCTGAAGAACCCGCAGTCCGGCCGGTGCCTGGCCGACCCGGCGAGCAACCGCAACCCGAGGACCCAGGTCATCATCTACGACTGCCTGAACATCGCGGACCAGAAGTGGGCCGCCACCAGCGGCAACGTGCTGCCCGCCGCCCAGGCGGTGCTCCCGGTCGGCATCGGCGGCAAGGACTACCCGACCGTCGCCTCGCCCGGCGACGTCCAGGGCACCGGCTTCCCGGCGCTGTACGCGGGCACCGGCTCCGGCCGGCTGGTCGAGTACCCGGGCGCGGCGGCGGCCGGCGGCCTCGCCCAGTTCGCCGCCCCCGTCGCGATCGGCCACGTCCACCGGCCGACCGCCTGGTGGAAGCTGGACTCCACCGACGACAGCGTCCGTCCGACCGGCGGCCTGACCCTCAACGGCGGAGCCGCCGTCGCGGCCGACGCCCAGCGGGGCAGCGCGCTCACCCTCAACGGCTCCACCGGCTACGCCGCCACGGCCGGCCCGGCACTGGACACAAGCCGCAACTACACCGTCTCGGCCTGGGTCAACCTGACCAGCCTGACCAACAACTCCACCTTCGTCTCGCAGTCCGGCACCAGCGCCAACGGCCTGCAGCTGTACTACTCCAGCGGGGCGCACGCGTTCGCCTTCGGGCACGCCCACGCGGACGACACCGCAGGTAAGTTCTCCAGCGCCTACGGCCCCACCACGGGCCCGCTCGCACCGAAGACCAACACCTGGTACCACCTGGTGGGCGTCTTCGACGCGGACGCCCAGGAAATGCGGCTGTACGTCGACGACAACACGGCCGCCACCGCCGACTACACCGGCACGGTGTGGAACGCCACCGGCCCGGTGCAGATCGGCCGCCGCCTGTACGAGGGCGCCTACGGCGAGTACACCGCCGGCAAGGTGGCCGACGTGCAGCTCTTCGCCGAGGCGCTCACCCCGGGCGGGGTGAGCTCGATCGACAAGGACCGTCCGGTGCCGACCCAGCTCACCTGAGCGGCCCGTACCGGCCTCGACGTGGACGGCCCGTTCCCTCCCGGCCGGGAGGGGGCGGGCCGTCCGCGTACGCGCGCGGCCACGGGCCGCGGGCGCTACGGCCTGGTGAAGGTGAGGTGGGTGACCCCGCTGGGGGTGGTGACGGACTCCACCTCGAAGCGGTCCTCGAGCCCTTCGAGGCCGTCGTCCCAGAGCCGCTCGCCGCGGCCCAGGACGATCGGCACGATGACCAGGTGCAGGTGGTCGATCAGGTCAGCGGCGAGGAACTGGCGGATCGTCGACGGTCCGCCGCCGATCCGCACGTCCAGGCCGCCCGCCGCCTCGCGGGCCCGGCGCAGCGCCTCCTGGGGGGTGGCGTCGAGGAAGTGGAAAGTCGTGCCGCCCTCCATCTCGACCGAGGGCCGCGGGTGATGGGTCAGCACGAACACCGGGGTGTGGAAGGGCGGGTTCGGGCCCCACCAGCCGGTCCACTCGTGGTCCTCCCACGGGCCGCGCTGCGGGCCGAACTTGTTCCGGCCCATGATCTCCGCGCCGATCCCGTCGCCCCAGGTCCCGGCGAGGGCATCGTCGGCGCCGGTCGCGCCGCCGTCCTTGCCCTGCATCGCGCGGAAGGTCCGGGTCCCGAAGAACCACTCGGTCAGCCGTCCGCCAGCGTGCCCGAACGGCGTGTCCAGGCTCTGCCCCTCACCGGTGCCGTAGCCGTCGAGGGAGACGGAGAAGTTGTGGACCCGGACACGCGACACGATGTGACCTCCTGCTTTGTCACCGTCTGCCGCCGCCGGCGCGTCGGCCCGGCCATCATAGGGCGGGGGTCGGACAGTCCCGGTGTCCTGGCGGCGCTCGGGCGGTCGTGTCCGCGGTGGGTGCTGCCGGGCCGGGCCGCGACGACACCGACAGGCCGAAACCGGATCCCCGCGGGGGTGCCGCCGTCGCCCCGACGGACCGGGCCGGGAGCGCCCCGGCTCCGCCCGGCACCGCTTCACCGCCCGCTGATGACGGTCCGTTCGGCGTCGGGCACCGGGTGGGCGTCCGCCCGGACGGTCAGGACCCGGCGCCCCCGGGTGTGGCCGGCCCGGCTGTCGGTGTGCGCCGCCGCTGCCTCGGCGAGCGGGTACGACTTCTCCACCGGGATGTGGAGCCTGCCCCGGGAGATGAGGTCGACGGCCTCGGCGAGCGCGTTCGGCACGCTCCCGGCCACGCCGGAGAACCGGACGCCCAGCTGCGGCGCTCCGAGGTCGGCGATGGAGACCACCTTGCGCGGGTCCCCGGTCAACCCGACGAGTTCGCGGATCACGCCCGAACCGGCCAGATCGAGGGCCGCGTCGACCCGGCCCAGGTGCCGCACCCGTTCGACCCAGCCTTCGCCGTAGGTCGTGGCGAGGGCGCCCAGGTGGCGCAGGTAGTCCTGGTTCGCGGCCCCGGCCGTGCCGATCACCGTGATGCCGCCTTCGCGGGCGATCTGCAGCACCGCCGACCCGACGCCGCCGGCCGCGCCGCTGACCAGCAGCGTCTGCCCGGGCCGCACGCCGACCTCGCGGATGACGCGCAGCGCGGTCTCCACCACGGACGGGTACCCGGCCGCCTCCTCGAAGGTCAGTCCCCCGGGCATCCGGGCCCAGGCCGAGAGCACGGCGAATTCGGCGTAGGTGTCGGTGCCTTCGCCGAACACGCGGTCGCCGATCTCGACCCCCTCGACGCCCTCGCCGATCTCGTCGACCACCCCGGCGGCGTCCTGCCCGACCCCGGCGGGCAGTTCGACCGGGTGGGCGCCCAGCACCTGCCCCTCACGGATCCTCCAGTCGACGGGGTTGACCCCCGCAGCCCGTACGGCAATTCGTATCCGGCCGGGGCCCGCGTGGGGCTCCTCGGCGTCGATCAGGCGCAGGACCTCGGGACCGCCGAACTCGGCGTAGCTGATTTTCCTCATGCGGCCGACAGTAACCCTAACGGTTAGGATTTCACAACGGTTAGGGATTCATAACTGATAGTGTCACGGTATGACCGAGCCACCCGGACGCCGCGAGCGCAAGAAGGCCGAGACCCGTCGGAAGATCGCCGACACCGCTCTGCGGCTCTTCCTGGAGCACGGGTACGACGCCGTGGGCATCCGCGAGGTGGCCGCCGAGGCCGACGTGGCCGTCACCACCGTCTTCGCCCACTTCGCCTCGAAGGAGGCCCTGGTGTTCGAACGTGACCAGGACTTCGAGCAGCGCCTCACCCGGGCGGTGACCGACCGGCCTTCGCACGACCCGCTCGTCCCGGCGCTGCACCGCGAGGTCCGGGCCCTGGTGCGGCACTGCACGGCGGAGGGCAGCGCCCCCGTCCGGCGCATGATCGAGGGATCGTCCGCCCTGCGGGAGTACGAGGAGTCGATGGGCCTGCGCCACGCGCAGACACTGGCGGCAGCGCTGGCCGCCGATCCCCGCCTGGCCCGGAGTGCGACGGCCTGCCGGGCGACCGCGCGGTTCACCATCGACGCCTACGCACTGGCCTGCCGGGCGGACGATCCCGGGGCCACGGTGGACGAGGTCTTCCGGATGATCGAAGCCGCCTGGGAAGCCACCGTGCCCTGAGCCGGGGTCGGCGGCGGGCGGCAGCCGGCTCGCGGCGCCCGTCCCGCCTCCGGCCCCGCGCACGACCGGCCGGACGGTACCTCAGGGCGCCGCTGCGGCCGCGCCGTGCGCCTGGTACAGCTTCATCGCCTGGAGGCCGTGCGCGAGTGAGCCGCCCGCGCGGACCGCGGCCGCCACGAAGACCACCTCCGCGAGCTCCCGCTCGGTGACACCGTGCCGGCGCGCCTGGGCGGTGTGGACGTCCAGGCAGTAGGAGCACTGCGTGGTGAGCGCGACGGCGATCGACAGCAGTTCGCGGATCCGGCGCGGCAGCGCGCCGTCCCCGCGGTCCACCGCCTGCTGGAAGGCCCGCCAGGCGGCGAACTCCTCGGGCGCCAGGGCGCCGACCTCGCGGGCCCGGCCCAGGTCCGCGGGGTCGGAGTAGGGGTGGTGGTGGTCGTGCGACACGTGCACTCCAAGGGGATCGGGTTCCACCCGGCCGTCGGCTGCTCCGGTCGGCGGGCTCGGTGGGATCAGCTCACCAGCACGGGCCCGGGCCGGTCCAAGACCGTTTCGCTGGGGTCGAGAGCGTCCCGATATGGTGCCCGGCGTGGACCACCGCCGCCTGCGCTACTTCGTCGCCGTCGCCGAGGAGCAGCACTTCGGCCGCGCCGCGGCGCGCCTGCACATGTCCCAGCCGCCGCTGAGCCAGCGGATCCGTGAGCTGGAGGACGAACTGGGCTGCCTGCTGTTCGAGCGCTCGGCGCGCGGTGTGCGGCTGACCGAGGCCGGTTCGGTGCTGCTGGTGGAGGCCAGGCGGCTGCTGGCGGCGGCGGAGCTCGCCGGGGAACGGGTCCGGCAGGCCGGGCGGCGGCGTACGGTCGTGGTGGGCGCCGTCGCGGGTGCGGGGCTGGACTTCGGTCCGCGGATCGTCGCCGCGTTCCGGCGCACGCATCCGGACACCGAGGTGCGGCTGAGCGAGAGCGGGATCGACGACCCGACGGCCGGTCTGCGCTCCGGCCGGGTCGACCTCGCGCTGACCAGACTGCCCTTCGACACCACGGGACTGACCATCCGTCAGCTCGCCGAGGAGCCGCTGGTGGCCGCCCTCGCGGCGGACGACCCGCTGGCGACCCGCAGTACCGTCACCGTCGGGGACCTGCACGGCCGTTCCTGGATCCGCCTGCCCGAGGAGGCCGACCGCGCCTGGCGCGCCTACTGGTCGGCCGGGGCCGGCGCCACCACGCCCGGCCCGGTGGTCCGTTCCGTCGCGGAGTGCCTGCACGCCGTGCTCTGGCAAGGCGCCGTCGGCATCCTGCCCGCCGCCGCCACCCACCGCCACCGCACCGACGGCATCGCGTTCGTCCCACTGACCGGCCACCCCCCGAGCCGCATCGTCCTCGCCTGGCCCTCCGCCCACCCCGACCCGGTCGTCCTCGCCTTCGCCCGAGCCGCCACCACGGCGGCGGAGCAGGGACCCGCGTCACCGTAGCCGGTGGCGCACCGGGCTGCTGCGCCGGCCGGCAACGACTTTCGACGCATCAGGGCGTATCAGGGCGTATCAGAGAGCCAAACCGTCGCGCTGATGCTCCGCGCTGCCCGGTAGCCTCTGGGTCCGTTCGGACTGTTTGGGGGCCAGAAGGTGAGTGTCGAGCAGGTTCATGGCGTGATCGAGCTCCCGGAAGGGTCCTGGTGGGACTGGGACGTGGTCGCCTGGGACCGTGGTCAGTTCCGGCTCGCAGCCGATCACGACCTGACCTATCACCACGCGCTGGAACTGGTGTTCACGGCACCGGCGTTCGTCAGCTGCGCGGCGAGTTTTCAGGATCCGCGATTTCGCGCACCCACGTCCGAGGAAGTGGCGACGGTCACCGATCGGCTTGGTGACACTCCGCCCGTGCTCGTTGCCTTCGAAGCGGACGCGGGCGGAGCGGAGCCGGTCTCGTGCCTGATCGCCGCAGATCGCCTGGACATCGTGCAGGAGACCGTTTTGCGGTACTGGCGGGAGGACGTGGCTCCTGACCAGCGGTTCGCTCCGTGGGTGCGGCCGGGTAGGTAGCGGCGTCGAGTCGGGCGGCCCGCCGACCCCGACTCGTCCTGTGCGCTCGGGAGAGCAGGCCCCGACCGGTCGAAGCGTTCAGCTCAGCCGTGGGCCCGCCAGGAGCACCACGCGGTCGGCAGCGGGATCGAACCCGAGCACCGGGTTCCCGTAGTCGCCCTCGGCCGTCATGGCCACCGGCTTGTCCAGCCTGCGGCCCACGGCGGCGAGGAAGCCGCACAGGACGTCCACTCCTGCCTGGCCCTGCAACTCGCGCAGGTCGACATCGAAGTCGATCTCGTCGGCAGACATCGGACGGAAGATCACCAGCACATCCGGGACCGGACGGACGCGCAGATTGACCGTCTCGGCACTCGCCGCACGCGACAACACCTCGGTCGCGGGAGGCAGCGGGCCGGCGACGCAGCCCTCCAAGTACTCCCACGCCCAGCCGCTCGACCGGACCAGATCGAACACCGCCTGCCAGTCCTCGACCGACGTGCTTGCGACGCACACATCCGGCAGAGAACCCATCAGGTCGGGGTCGAAGAAGTTCCTCACGTCGTCCCACAGCAGATCCGGCATCCCGCCATGCTGTCGGTCCACGCCGCCCGCCCGCAGCCCGGTTTTCTCGCCGAACCCCACGGTGGCACCCGCGCGAGCGGGGGCGCCGGGTCAGCCGCCGTTCCTGTCCCGGCCGAAGGCTCCGCAGGTAGGGTGGGCGAGGTTCGGGCGCCTCCTTGATGATCGGACTCGCTGACCGCCATGGATCTCACCTTCACCGGCCGCGTGTTCGAGTGGCGTGGGCCTTCGCCGTACTACTTCGTCGCCGTGCCGCAGGAGCAGTCCGCGGAGATCCGGGAAGTGGCGTCGATGGCCAGCTACGGCTGGGGCGTCATCCCCGTCGACGCCCGGATCGGCGGGACCGCCTTCGCCACGTCGCTGTTCCCGAAGGACGGCGGCTATCTGCTCCCGGTCAAGAACGCCGTGCGCAAGCCGCTGGGTCTCGCGACCGACGACGAGGTGTCCGTGCAGCTGACCGTCCGTCTGTAGGCCTTGCCGCCCGGGGGCGGCCCCGCGGGTCCGCGGCCGAGCCGGACGATCGCTAGGCTCTGCCCCCATGACCACCACCGACACGCCGGCCAAGCACCGCTTCCTCGTCCTGCACGACTACGGCATGGGCGGCAGCTGGTGGTGGGTCCGCGCGCGGTCCGTCCGGGAGATCCTCGAGACCTTCGCCTGGACCGAGGTCGTCAGCGACCCCGAGACGGTGGCCCGGTTCGAGGAGGACGACCTGGACGACGTCGACATCGACGCGCCGCAGATGCCGCCGGGCCTGGACGGTCTGCGCGCCGAGCGCGATGCGCAGCGCGGGCGCCCGGGGTTCGGCGCGCTCGCGGACCGGGACGTCGTCCACCTGCGGCGCCGCTGGGACGAGGACGACGAGGCCTCGGTGCTCTGCCTGATGGAGGTGGGGACCGACGGCCGCCGCAGCCGCCAGGTGGAGCTGAACGAGGACGGGACCGGCGTGCGCAGCGGTCCCGACGACTGGCCGTTCAACCCCCCGGTCGTCGACCTCTTCGACCCGGTGGTGGCCGGCTGGCTGATCAGTGCGCAGGAGTTCGAGGAGCAGTGGGCGCGGGCCCGGGCCCTGGACCCGGATCTCTAGTGCTGCTCCGCGGAGGTCGTGGATGGGTGTTGATCAGAAGGCTGATCCGCTGGAGTAGGGGTCGCCTGCACAGTAGAGGTCTTCCTCCGGGAGCCTACGGACAGCCCATCGGGCGGGTGAAGTGCGAGGCTCCGCGTTGGCGGTGCATCCGCAGTTGGAGTGAAGCGACACCGCCCCGGGTCCCTGGGCGTGAGAAAGCACGGGGCGGTGTGCCGTCGTGGGCTGGTGGGGCGTCAGGCTCGGTCCGTGTTGGAGGGCCGCGGGGGATGCCCCCGTTCGCCCAGTACCGCTGTCAGTTCCGCCCGCGCGTTTGCCGTGTCCGGGTGTGCCTGCCCCAGAATCCGGGTCCGGCCCTCCACGACGGACGTCAACAGGCTGATGGCCTCGTTGGTGCGTCCGGCCTGCCGGTACGAGGAGCCGAGGTTGTGGCCGGCGGTGAAGGTCTGGGGGTGGTCCGGGCCCAAGGCCAGGTCGCAGACAGCCAGGGCCTGCTCCCCGACGGCGATGGCCTCGTCGAGGCGCCCGACGAGCCGGTAGGACACCCCGAGGCCGCTCTGGGCGGTGAGGGTCTGGGGGTGGTGGGGGCCCAGGATCCGGTTCCGGGCGGCCAGGACCTGCTCTCCGACGGCGACGGCCTCCTGGAGACGCCCGGCGAGGCGGTAGAAGGGAGCGAGGTTGCCGTGGGAGAGCAGGGTGTCCGGGTGCTGTGGGCCCAGGACTTGGCGGCGGATGGCCAGGACCTGTTCTCCGATGGCGATGGCCTCGTCGTTGCGGCCCGCGCTGTGGTAGGAGAGGGACAGATCGCTGAGGGCTGTCAGTGTGTCCGGGTGCTGTGGGCCCAGGATCCGTACCTTGTCGGCGAGGACCTGCTCCTCCAATGCGGTGGCTTCGTCGAAGCGCCCCGTTTCCCAGTAGCAGCTGGCGAGGCTGCCACGTGCGGAGAGGGTGTCGGGGTGGTCGGGGCCGAGGATCCGCGCACGGTCGGCCGCCACGCGTTCCAGCAGCTGGGTGGCGTCGGCGGTGCGCCCGGCCTGTCGGTAGAACGCGGCGAGGTTGCCGCGGGCGGTGAGGGTGCTGGGGTGGTCCGGGCCGAGGAGCCGTGTCTTGTCGGCGAGGACCTCCTCCCCGGAGTCCACGGCGTCGCCGAGACGTCCGGCCTGGTGGTAGGCCGTGGCGAGGTTGCCGCGGGCGGTGAGGGTGCTGGGGTGGTCGGAGCCGAGAAGCTGCTCTTTGTCAGCGAGGACCTCCTCCCCGACGTCCACGGCATCGTCGAGACGTCCGGCTTGGTGGTAGGCCGTGGCGAGGTTGCCGCGGGCGGTGAGGGTGTCGGGGTGGTGGGGGCCCAGGACGCGTGCGTGGTCGGCCGCCACCCGTTCCAGCAGCGTGACGGCGTCGGCGGTGAGTCCGGCCTCCTGGCGGGCGAGGGCGAGATTGCCGCGGACGGTGAGGGTCTCGGGGTGGTCAGGGCCGAGGAGCCGCGTCTTGTCGGCGAGGACCTCTTCCCCGAGGCGGACTGCCTCGGCGGTGCGTCCGGCTTCCTGGTAGACCATGGCGAGGTTGCTCCGCACCGTGAGGGTGACGGGGTGGTGCGCGCGCAGGACTCGTTCGCTGTGGGCCGCCACACGTTCCAGCAGCGTGACGGCGTCGGCGGTGAGTCCGGCCTCCTGGCGGGCGAGGGCGAGGTCACCGCGGGTGGTGAGGGTGTCGGGATGGTCGGAGCCCAGGACGCGCGTGCGGTCGACCGCCACACGTTCCAGCAGCGTGACGGCCTGGGCGGTGTCTCCTGCCTGCAGGAGACAGACGGCGAGTTCAGCACGGACGCCGATGGTTTCGGGATGCTCGGCCCCCCGGGCGCGGACGCTCTCGGCGGCAAGCCGTTCGAGCAGAGCGAGGGCCTCCCCGGTCCGTCCGGCGCGCCGATGGCAGGCGGCGAGGACGCCGCGCGCGGCGAGCGAGTCAGGGGCCTCGGTCATCACCTGCCCCAGGAGGGAAGCGGCCTCGTCGGTGCGGCCCGTGCGCACGAGCAGGGCTGCGAGATCGATGCGGGCGGTAAGCGCCCTGGGGTGACCGGTTCCCAGGAGCCGTGCCTGGTCGGCAGCCACCTCCGTCAGGAGGGCGACGGCTTCGTCGCCGCGCCCGACCTGCCAGCAGGACGAGGCCAGGTTTCCACGGGCCGTGAGGGTATGGGGGTGGTCGGGGCCCAGGACGCGCGCGCTGTCGGCCGCCACCTCCTCCTCGAGGCGGACAGCCTCGTCCGTGCGCCCGACCTGGAAATACGAGAGGGCGAGGCCGGCCCGGGCCGTGAGGCTGTGGGGGTGATCGGGACCCAGGAGCCGTACGCGGTCGGCGAGGACCTGTTCCCTGACGGCCAGGGCCTGTTCGTTCCGTCCGGCCGCGTGGTACGAGTCCGCGAGGTTGCCGAGGGCACCGAGGGTGTCAGGATGGTCGGGACCGAGGACCCGTCGGCAGTCGGCCACCAGCTGTTCGAGCAGGGCGGTGGCGTGGGCTGTGCGCCCGGCTTCCTGGTGGCCGAGGGCGAGGTTGCCCCGTGCCGTGAGGCTGTTGGGGTGGTCCGGGCCGAGGATCCGCGCGTTGTCGGCCGCTGCCCGTTCCAGCAGTGGCATGGCGTGGCCGGTGCGCCCGGCCTGCTCGTAGCAGAGCGCCAGGATGCCTCGCGCGATGAGCGTTCGGGGATGGTCGGGCCCCAGGGCGCGCTCGTAGCCGGCAAGGACCTGCTCCCCGATGGCCACGGCACCGTCGAGGTGTCCGGCCTGCTGGTGGGCGAGGGCGAGGTTGCCCCGGGTGGCCAGGGTGTGGGGGTGGTCGGGGCCCAGGAGGCGTTCGAGGTCCGCCAGGGCCCGCTCCCCGGTGGAGACCGCGTCGTCGAAGCGTCCGGCCTGCCGGTACGCGATGGCGAGGTGGGCGCGGGCGCGGAGCGCGTCGGGATGGTCGGGGCCGAGGAGGCGCCCGCCGTCGAGGGCCAGCTGGTTCCAGTGGGCGGTGGCGGCGGCGGCCAGGCCGGCGTCGATGAGGCTGTCGCCGTAGCGGAACAGCAGATGGTGGGCGTGGGGGTCGGCACTGTCGAAGTGCCAGAGGAGTCCGCCGGCGTTCCCTTGCAGCGCTTCGGCGTTGGCCCGCAGGACGACGGCGAGCTCGCGGTTCTCGTGGTCCTCCCCGGGCCACAGGGCGAGGAGCGCGTCGGCGGCCGCACTGTGCGGGTGTTCGCCGACGGGGGTGGTGTCGAGGGTGGCGCGGGCGGTGAGCGCGTGGATTGTGACCTGCCGGTTCGGTTCCTCGGTGAGGGTGACGAGGCTGTAGTTGTGCAGGACGGCCAGGGCGTCGAGCGCGTCCACTTCCTCCACCCGCGGCATGGTGCCGCGCTCGCGCCCCACCGCTCCGGCGCGGGCGCGGGCAAGGTGCTCCAGAACCGGCACGGTCGCCCACAGGGCCTCGGGATGGCCGGCGGGGTCGAGGAGCGAGGCCAGCACCAGCGCGTGCACGGTGATCGGATCCTCCTGCCGGACCGCGTCGAGGGACAGCAGGAGGGCCACAGCAACGGACAGTTGGTAGCCGTCGACGCCATCGCGCCCCGGTAGGACCTCCTCCAAGGACCGGCCTCGCTCACGGAACGACTGGAGGTACTGGCTGCTGCTGCGCCGCCGCTGGATCATGTAGGCGGCCGCATAGGCGAGCGCCAGCGGCAGGTGCCCGAGCGCCTCGGCGAGGTCGGCGCTCCCGGCGTCCAGCAAGTGGGAGCAGCGGGCGGCTTCGAGGCGCTCATGCAGGTAGGAGGCAGACTCGCAAGCCGAGTAGACGCCGACGTCCACCAGTGCGCGCCCGGCGTCGCTGGCCTCGGCCCCCCGCAGCCGGCTGGTGGCGATCACCCGTCCGCGCCCTCCGCGGCTCGTGGCGGGCCACAGGTCGCCGAGGGTCTGGTCGGTGATGTTGTCGAGGACGACCAGCCAGGATCTCTCGGTGGTGGCGAGCCAGGCCAGGAACGCGGCCGCGTCCTGCTCGACGGTCTCCGGCTGTCCGCCGACCCCGGGCACCCGCACCTTCACCGCGGTGCGTGCGTACGCCTCCAGCACACCGGCCGGCCGCGTGGCGTCCACCCACATCACCAGGTCGGTGCCCTCGTCGATGGCCCGGCGGGCGTAGTGCGCCGCGAGCTGGGTCTTGCCGACCCCGCCCTGGCCGGCCAGAACCTGGGACAGGACGACGGTGCCGGACCTCTCCCGCGCTTCGTCGATGACCTCGCACACCGCGGTCCGCGGTTGGAAGGCACTGGGTTCGGGCGGGAGCCTGCCCTCCAGGACCGGCCAGTGGACCGGGCCCTTCCTGGCTTCGACCGACTCCAGGTCGGGCAGGATCCGGCGGTCACCGTGCCGTGACAGGAGGTCGGCGAACCGCGGGATCCCGAACAAGGGGTGGACCGGCTGGGCGTGCAGGCGGCGCTGCCCGAGTGCCGGGTCGGCCTCGGTGACGACACCGACCAGCCGTCCCTCGCAGAAGACGGCGCTGCCCGAAACCCCCGCCCACGGCGACGCGCCGTTGCGTCCCCTCCGGTGCTCGGGCCAGATCGGGGTGTCCAGGACCCATCCCCCGCCGGTCCTGGAGGTACCGGCCGGGGGCAGGTCGCCCCGAAGGTGCTCCACCTGCGGTTCCCCGCCGTCGTCGGCGAACGACGGGAAGCCCAGGCCCTCGTACGACAGCAGGGCGGCCCCGGCCGGGCGGCCCCACCGCACGGGCGGGGAACCGCCCACGTCGACGGGCTCGTCCAGCCACAGCAGCGCCACGTCCACCGTGTCGGGAACGTGGTCGCGGGAGGTGGGCCAGCAGACGCGGACGCCGCGCCGGTGCAGCTCCGTGCTCAGGACCGGGTGCCCGACACGCACGCTCAACCACTCCTCCAGGGCGCGCACGACGTGGCGGCTCGTCAGGACCAGCCGGGGCCCGATCAGGTAGCCGGTGCCGTTCGGTGCGTCCCCGACGCGGATCAGTACCAGCCTCTTCGGGTCCACGTCACTCGTCCCAGGGCTCGGGCGGCAGCAGCTCGGACGGCTGAGCGCCGTAGGCGGGGCCCGGCGTCCCGGTGTACGCGCCGGGGACCGGGGCACCGCGCTCGACCTGGAAGCGCGCCCCGGGGCCGACGGCCCCGTCCAGAACGTTCAGGGTGAGGGTGAGCCGCTCCCGCCGGACGGCCCCGCGCGCCCCACCAGCCTCGGCCTCGCCCTTCGCGCCCAGGGCGCCGACGGACACCTTCACCTTGCCGTTGCCGTCCCGCCGGAACTCGACCTCCAGCTCCAGTTCCGCCTTCTCCACCTCGAACCTCAGCTGCTGCCCCGCGCCGTCGGTCTGCGCCTGGTACAACTCCGACCGCAACTGCCACAGCGCTTCACTGAGACTGATCTCGTCCATCCGTGCCGTCCCCACCCATCCGTACCCGCGCCACACCGTGGTGATCGCGGTGCACAACCGATCCAGCCCGCCCACGACAGCCCCAACAGACCAACTGCTCAAGGGAGAAGAGCCCACCGGACCGTCGACGCGTACCAGTCTGCTGGCGGACGGGGGCGCTCGTCCCGGGAACGGCCAACTGTCCACCCCCGTCGGTCCGGCGGCGCCGGCCCTGGCACACCTGGAGAACTCCACCACTGTCCGAGCCCATCGTGATGCCGCCGGGATGCACCTGGACCCCGACGCCTTGGCTGCCTTGAAGAAAGCCGCCGAGGAGGCGGAGACGGCCCGGCAGAGAGGGTGGCCCGCCGGAACAAGACGGGCAAGGCGGCTCGGGCGACCGGGAGCGGCAAGAGCGGCGGCGCATCCGACGCTGATGCGAGCTCCGCCTGAGGGCCGCCCTGCTCGGACGTTCCAGAGGCGGGCGGACCAGCAAGGTCCGCATCGTCGGCGAGCGCGAGTGCCGCCCGCTGGCGTTCGTCCTGACCGAGGGGCAGGCCGCCGACAGCCTGCAGTTCATCCCCGTGCTGAAGAAGGTCCGGGTCCGCGGGCCAATCGGCCGTTCCCGAACCCGGCCCGATGCCGTGGCCGGAGACAAGGCCTACTCGTCCCGCGGCAACCGCAACCACCTGCGCAAACGCCACATCAAGGCCGTCATCCCGGAGAAGAAGGACCAGAGCTCCGTTCGCAAGAAGAAGGGCAGCGAGGGCGGCGGGCCCGTCAGCCACGACGCCGAGCTCTACAAGGACCGGAACACCGTCGAGCGCCTGATCAACAAGCTGAAGGCCTGGCGAGGCATCGCCAGCCGAAATGACAGGACCCCGATCCGGATCAAGACCTCACCAGAACCACCTCTTGATCACGGCCAGATAGGCGCCCCGGCCGCGGCCTCGCCCCTCAGTCGAGCGCGTCCAAGGCGGCCAGGATGTCAGCGGGCTCGGCGCGCAGGGTGTAGTCGGTCTGGACGAAGGCCCAGCGGATGGTGCCGGTGCGGTCGATGACGAAGGTCGCGGGCAGCGGCAGCGTACGGGAGTGGCCGGCGTTGACGCGCTTCAGGTCGAAGCCCAACTGGTCGTAGAGGGTGCCCAGTTCGTCGGAGAGGTCGAAGGCGATGCCGAACCGTGCCGCGACCTCGGAGCCGATGTCGCTGAGCACGTCGAAGGCCAGCCGCTCCTTCTCGGCCAGGGTCAGGGACTCGTCGGGGATCTGCGGGGAGACGGCCACCAGACGGGCACCACGGCTGGTGATCGCGTCGTGCTGCTCCTGGAGGGTGCGCAGCGCGAGGTTGCAGAAGGGGCACCAGGCACCACGGTAGAAGGTCAGCACGACCGGCCCGTCGGCCAGCAGCCCGTCCAGCGCGACGCGCTGCCCGGTGGCCGCAGGCAGCGTGAACCGCGGAGCCGGGGCGCCCACGCCGAGCGCGCGCTGCGCCAGGCCGGAGGCGGCGAGCTCGCGCCCGTTGCGGTCCATGACCTCGATGGCCTCCGCCGGGAGAAACTGACTCCGGTTCTCGTGCACGCCGCGCAGCTGGTCGTGAAGGCTCACAGGGGTCGCCCTTTCTCGGGGGTGGGATCTGGATCGCCGAACTTGAACCGGTCGTTCCAGGATGATGGACTGTCAGATCTGCCGTCAAGGGCTATCTTGGAACAACCATTTCAAGTACCCGGGAGCCGTCCGCCATGCCCGACATCAAGCACTTCGACCCGGAGCTGGCGCTCGAGCGCGCCGAGCGACTGTTCTGGCAGCACGGCGCGGCCGAGGCCTCGATCCAGGACGTCGTCGCCGCGACCGGGCTGAACCGCTCCAGCCTCTACGCCACCTTCGGCGGCAAGCAGCAGCTCTACCACGCCGCGCTGCGCCGCTACCTGCGACACCGCGCACAGCCGGCCTTCCGTCAACTCGCCGACGACGGCCGGGGCCTGCCCGCCGTGCGGGACTTCTTCGGCGGGCTGATCGCGGTCCGGTGCTCGGGCGAGCACGCGGGCTGGGGCTGCATGGTCGTCAACGCCCATCTGGGCACCGAACACCACGACCCGGAGGTTCGGGCACTGCTCGACGACCACCACCGCCAACTCCGCGACGCGCTGCACACCGCCCTCGACGTCGCCCGCCGCGACGGCCAGCTGTCCCCGCACCTGGCCACCGGCGCCGCCGCCGAAACCCTCGCCCTGCTCGCCTACGGCGTCAACCTCCGCTCCCGCAACGGCGCCGACGCGGACAGCCTGCTGCAGACCGTCACCGACACCCTCGCCCTGTTCGGGGCCTGACGGGCGACACCACCGCCGGATCGCACCTCGTCCCGCTCCTCGGCATCGTGGAGCTTCCGCCGCCCGGCGCAGCCCCACGGCCGGGCCACACGGAAGTGCCGGGCGCAGGCGGGACTCCGCTCAGGGACTCGGCCACCCGATCAGAGCGGAACACCGTCGAGCGCCTGATCAGCAAGCTGAAGGCCTGGCGAGGTATCGCCGCCCGATATGACAAGACACCCTGATCGGCTTTCGCAACACCCTGCCAGGAGGCGGTGTCGGAGCGGCGCCATAGGGTCCGGTGGCATGACGACAGAGCTGATGACATACGCGGGTCCGGTCGAGGCCGATGCCCTGGTGACGCGTACCGGAGGGATCCCACTGGCACCGGCGGGGGCGATGTGGCCCAGGTGTGCGACGTGCGGCGGGCCGATGCAGTTCCTGGCCCAGATCCTGCTGGACGGCCCGGGACGGCCGGTCGTCGAGCGTCGGGGTCGCCCGTGTCATGGCGCTGTTCATGTGCCAGAACGATCCCGGATCGTGCGAGGAGTGGAGCCCGACGGCTGGCGGCAACCGTGCCCTGCTCCACCCCGCCGCGGGTCTGCAGCCGATGGCTGCACCCGAACTCGACGCAGAAGACGGTGAGTTCGACGAGGAAGTCCTCCGGTTGGGGGCCGTGAACGGCGTGGCACTGGTGCCCTGGCCGACCGCCGACTACTTCGCTGCCCGCCGGGAGTGGGCGGACCGCACCGGAGACGGCACGCGGCAGATCCTCGGCCAACTCGGCGGCCGTCCCGCGTGGTTGCAGTACGACGAGACGCCGACCTGCGCGGGCTGCGCGGAGTCGATGGCGCTGGTCGCCCAGCTCGAAGAGGGTCCGTGTGCCTCCACCGCCATGAACTTCGGCAGCGGAAAGGCGTTCGCCTTCGCCTGCGGGCCCTGTGACCGGGCCGTCTTCCTCTGGCAGTGCTGAGCGCCCCTCCCGGCCGCGCACAAAATCGAACACATGCACCTGACAGATGGGGCGGCGGGGCGAAATCCGGCATCCGCCCCGATTGCCAAGGAGTCGCCTTCTCCCCTTGAAACAAGCCAAGTTGGCTTGATCGAACCCCCGAGAATCCGTATCACCACCGCGCTACACCGGCGAGACGGCCGCGATACTTCGTTCGAACACTATGGCAATGCGTGATCGCGGCCGACCCGCTTCGCGGACCGGCCAAAAGCACCGCGTAACCGTTCCTGTCTGATGAGTTGGAGTGGAATCGTGAAGCAGATCTTCAAGCGCACTGCCACCGGCGCCGGTGTCCTGGCGCTCGCTGCCGCCGGCGTGACGATGATGCCGTCGGTGGCCAACGCCGCGTCCTACAACGGCGCGTGCGGCTCGAGCTACGGTGTGATCGACGCCCAGTCCCTGCCGGGCCTGGGTACCGTCTACCTGACCTACAGCAGCTCCACCGGCAAGAACTGTGTGGTCACCGTCCGCGACAACCCGGGTGCCAAGCTCCCGATGGCGGCGAAGGTCTCCCTCGCCGGCGCCCCGTGGACGGCCGACTCGGGCAACTACGGCACCTACGCCGGCCCCGTGTACGTGAGCGCGGCGCACTCCTGCGTCGACTGGGGCGGCGAGATCAACGGCGTCTACGCGTACGAGTACAACTCGCACTGCGGCTGACCCACACCCGGCGCCTCCCTTCTCCCCCCTCCCGAGGGGGAGACGGGAGGCGCCGTCCGTTTCCGACCCCGGAGGGACGGGCCACCGGACTGTGGCCCGCAGCGGTGGACCCGCTCACGGCCCGGGGGGGGTGAGGCCGGAACACGGTCGCACTGCGGCGGCCACGGCCACCCTGGCGCGGAGAGGGCAGGATTCGAACCTGCGTGGGCGCCCGAAGGCACCCGATCCGGGCCCGAAGGCCCTGGTCCCCGATCAACCACTCCGGGCACCTCTCCCTGTTCACGGCCTCCGGTGACCCTCACCATCCGGAGGCCGTTCACGTGCCTTACGATGCACCGGCCCGCTGACCCCGTCCTGACCACCCGCTGACCACTCCGCGACCGGGCGACAGGCCCGAACCCCGCAACCCTCGGCGCGGGTTGCGGGGTTCGGGGCCGGCCGTGGGGTGCGGCGTCAGGTCCACTGCTCCGAGAGGCCGACGCCCGGGACCGGCTTGCCGATCAGGGCGAGCGGGACGAAGAAGTTCACCTGGCCGATCGCGAGGGCCAGCGTCGCCAGTGCCTTCGGCTCGTAGCAGGCGGCCGCCCGCGCGTACAGCTCGTCCGGCACCCGCTCACCGTACGGACCGGCGGTCAGTACCGCCTCCGCCAGGGCCAGCGCCACCCGCTCGGCCTCGGTGAAGTACGGCGCTCCCTGCCACGTCGCCACCGCGTCGATCCGCTCCGCGCTCTCGCCCGCCTTGCGCAGCAGACCGGAGTGCATCGCCGTCAGGTACGTCGACCCGACGATCTGCCCCGCCCGCAGCTGCACCAGCCCGATCGTCGTCCGCGGCACCGACCGGTTCCCGACCGCCCGGTACAGCGAGGCACCCACCTCCTTCAGCTCCGGGACCAGCTCCGACGGGTCCGACATCCTCGAGGCCAGCACGCCGGTCCCGGTGCCATCAGCGGCGGTGTCGCTCACGGTTGTGGTGGTGGTGTTCATCGCGGTCTCCATCATCAGTGGGGTGTGGTGCCTGCACCCCTACGACGGATCCCGCACCCGGGATGTGACACCGGTGCCGGACGACCCGACGGCGAAGCCGGAACGACAGACCGCCGCCGGACCGCAGAAGCGTGCGCAGAGCACGCTAGCCTTGGTCCATGACGACCACGACCGGACAGGACATCGCCGACGCGCTGGGGCTGCTCCTGCGGCGGAGCACCCGCGCCCGCCTCTACGCCCATCTCACCGAGGGGCTGGGCGAGGCGGTCGACGAACTCACCTACCCCATCCTCAGCGGGCTGGCCAGGACCGGCCCGTGCAGCGCCGCCGACCTCGGCCGCGAGGTCGGGCTGGACCGGACGACCGTGACCCGGCGCGCCGACCGGCTGGAACGGGCCGCCCTGCTCCAGCGCCAGCCGGACCCCGCCGACGGCCGCGCCACGCTGCTCGCCCTCACCCCGGAGGGCCTCACCACCATCTCGGCCACCAGGCAACGGCTGGCGGCCAGCATCGAGGAATCCCTCGCCTCCTGGCCCCAGGACGAGGCCCGCACCTTCGCCCTCCATCTGCGCCGCTTCGTCGAGCAGGGCCCCTTCACCGCCGACCCCCGCTGACGGACGGCCGGCCCACGGCGACGACGACGGCTGAACTGCCGCGACCGAGGTGACGCCACGTCAAGGGATTCGATGTTCCCGGCGTGGCCACGAGAACGCGTTCCGCCGTGGGCGATAGGTTGGCGGCCCGGGTCCTTCCGGGCAGGGGTCCCTGACAGGTCCGGCACGGAAGGGCCCGGTCCCTCACGCCCCCGTTGACTACCCGCCCGAGCTACCGGGTGAGCGCCGCGATGACGTCGAGCGCCGGACGGGGCGCCCGGCCGAGCAGGTGGCGCAGGTCGGTGCCGGTGCGGTCCAGGAAGCCTGCGGCGATGGCGGAGTACGTGCCCACCAGCATCGGCACCTGGAACGGGTCGACGCCGAAGGCGGTCAGCCGGCGGCGGGCCTCGGCGAGCGTCTCGGGCTCGTAGCTCACGTGCG
Source organism: Kitasatospora sp. NPDC048540 (assembly GCF_040651175.1). Lineage (NCBI taxonomy): Bacteria > Bacillati > Actinomycetota > Actinomycetes > Kitasatosporales > Streptomycetaceae > Kitasatospora > Kitasatospora sp. NPDC048540. Next base: position 56,792 of record NZ_JBEZIR010000023.1, on the reverse strand, counting down.
GGCCGCGGGCTGCCGCCAGGTCCGCGCCGCCGATGGCCTGCTCGCCGACGAGTTCGTACGTCCGTCCCGCGTGGTCCTCCACCCGCAGGACCACCCGGGCCGCGGCCTCCGCGAGGTCCGCGCGGGCGACGGCGGCCAGGCGCCCCTCCCCCAGCGGGACGGTCAGCCTGCCGTCCGCGTCGGGAGCGGCGAGCCCGCCCAGCCGTTCCGCGTACAGGCCGTTGCGCAGGATCGTCCACTGCGCCGTTCCCTCGCGCAGCCGGCGCTCGGTCCAGCGGTGCGCGAGGGCGTAGGGCAGGTGGTCGCCGTCCGCGCTCAGGCTGGTGTAGACGATGTGCCGTACGCCCGCCTTCTCGGCCGCGTCGACAGCCGCACCGTGGCGGGCGATGACGGTGTCGTCCTCGCCGTAGCCGGCGGAGATGAGCAGCAGCACGTCGACGCCCGCGAAGCCTTCGGTGAGGGTGTCGGGAGCGTCGAAGTCGATGCGCCGCACGGGCAGCGGCACCCGGACCCGCTCGGGGTCACGGGTGCCGAGCACGATCTCGGCGGATGCATCGGCGGAGCTTGCGGACGGGACTTGGGGACGGTCTTCGGCGCCGGCAGCCAGCCGCTCGGCGATCAGGGTGCCCAGGGCGCCGGTGGCGCCGGTGATGAGGATCATCGGTATCTCCCACAGGGGTAGGTTCTCTTCGGTAACCGTGATCATCCTGCGGCCCGGCCGCCGCACCGCGTAAGGAGGCACTTCCATGTCAGCGGGGCACACGGAGGTAACCACCAGGCCCGTCGTCAGCTGCGGCGACGAGCACGAGGACTGCGGCATCCGCGACGTCCTCGACCGCATCGGCGACAAGTGGTCGGTCCTGGTGGTCGTCGAACTGGCGCAGGGCATGCGCCGCTTCCGCCAACTGCAGCGCGCCGTTCCGGGCATCTCGCAGCGGATGCTGACGCTGACCGTGCGGCGGCTGGAACGTGACGGGCTGCTCACCAGGACCGTCCACCCGACCGTCCCGCCGCAGGTCGAGTACGCCCTGACCCCGATGGGCCACAGCCTGACCCACCTGGTGCGGGCCCTCGCCGACTGGTCGTCCGAGCACCGCGGCGCCATCGCCGCCGCCCGCCGGGAGTGGGACGAGCTGAACCCCGACTCGGGCATCCACTGACCGTCCGGCGCAGCGCACCCGCACCCGGTTCTCCGTTCGCCCGCGGATCGCCAACTCACCTCGCTGCAGCGGCAGTACGGCGTAGCCTCTGAGGTCAGGGAACGGCGTGGCCGGGTAGCGGTGTGGGGACGGGTGTGGACGTGGCGCAGCGCGAGGGCGGGCGGCAGGACGGCAGCGGGCAGCAGCTCGGGTACTGGCGGGTGGCGGACGGCGTGACCGTGCCGGTGCCGTACGCGGAGGCGGTGGCGGCGTGGCGGGCCGCGGCGTACCCGCTGCTGGTGGAGGTGGCCGGGAGCTACCGTGCGGTCATCACCTACGGCGAGCTGGGCAGGGCCGTGCAGGACGCCTCGGGGATCCGTACCCGTGCTCTGCTGCAGAACTGGATCGGCCGGGTGCTCGGCGGGGGCGTCGTCGAGGCGCACCGGCGCGGTGATCCGCCGCTGACGGCGTTGGTGGTGCACGCCGACGACGGCATGGTCGGCGAGGGCTACCGCGAGGTGCTCCAGGTGGCGGGGCTTCCGGCCGCCGCCGGGGAGCACGATCGCGAGGTGCACGCCGCCGGTTCCCGCCTGGCCTGCTACCGGAAGTACTGCGCTTCGCTGCCCGCGGGTGGCGGAAGTCCGGCGCTCGCGCCCCGCTACCAGGATGTCGTCTCCCGGCGGCGCGCGGCCGCCGCGGCCGAGCGGAAGGCTCCGGTCTGCCCCACCTGTTCGATCGAGCTCCCGAGCGCCGGGATCTGCGACACCTGCGGCTGAACCCGACCGGCCGGACCCGGATCTCGAAGCCCCGCCTGTCGGCCTTGTAGAGGCACAGGCGGTCGAGCAGCAGGGTGACCTTGCTGGCGGCGAGCCGTTCCCAATCGAACTCGATCTCAGCCACCAGGCAGGTCAGCAGCCGATGGTCGCCAGCGAGGCGCTCCAGGATCACGCCAGTACCCCGGTGGAAGGTTGCGGCCGGCAGCTGGGTGGTCTGCGCCAGCAGGTGGTGAGCCGTCGCCCAGGGCCGGCGAGGTCCGGTCGACCCGCAGCCACCGACGGCGGGCGTCGACGGCCAGGGCGGCCCGGTCATTGTTCACGCGCATCCGTTGATTGCTCCGGACCGCGCCCCCGCCAGGTCCGACCTGGTCAGCCGGCGAGAGCTTCCCCGAGCTGCGCATGAGCTGGGCCCACGAGCGACTGGTGCAGGGCCTCGGTGCGGGACCGGATCAGGCCGTCCCGGTACGCCTCGGGTAGCTGCCGCCAGACCCCGACTGCCATGTCGGCGGCGGTGGCCGGGTCGCCGTCCATGTTCAGGCACGTCGCGGTGTCCATGGTCAGCAGGGCCCGGGTCATGACGGACGGCGATCTGGTGAGGGCGAGGGCTGCTTCCTGTTCGGCGTTGGCCTCGCGGGTGCGGCCCATCAGCGTGAACGCCTGGGACAGGTGGACGTGGTGTTTCTGGAGCGGGTAGCCGAACCAGGTGTCGGCGGCCTGCGCGGTGGTGAGGTGTTCGGCGATGTTGCGGGCGTCGGCGACCGCGTGAAGGGCCGCTCGGTGGTCACCGATGCAGGCCAGGGCCCTTGCGGTGACGGCGGCGGCCAGGGCTGCGGCGGCCGTGGTGGTTCGGCCCGCCTCGCGGCGAGCGCTGATGGCCAGGCTCGCGGCGGCGTTCGGGGCGCCGTAGTTGAGCGGGACCATCGCGTGCCGGGCCAGGACCCAGGCGAGCATGTTCCGGTCGCCGGATTCGCGCGCGGCCTTCTCGGCGGTGGCGAACCAGCCGTGGGAGTCGCGCTGGTCGCCTCGGTCGTGCTGGATGATCGCGACCAGGCCGGTGATCCCGGCCGCCGTCCGCGCCAGGTCGGTACGGGTGCCGGCGGGGTGCGGGCGGCTGAGGACGTCTTGCAGGAGGCCGAGGTCCTGACGCATCTGAGCCAGCACGACCCCCGGCGCCCGACCGTGGTAGCCGCCGCGGTGGCGTTCGAACGCCCCGGCGAGGCAAGCGAGATCGCCGGCGTCGGAGCCGGACAGTCCGGCGTCGATCCCCTCTCGCGCCTCCGCGATGCCTGGCAGCGCGGCGACCCCTGTCGCCAGTGCCGCCGCGCCGAGAAACTGTCGTCGATTCACCGCCGTACCCTCCTCCCCGTCGTCCTCCATCGGCTGCTGGTGAAGCCTGCGCCAGCGCCGCGAGGTGGCCACTGCTCGGGCGATCTCCTCCACCGAGAGCCCGTACCCGTCGGCCAGCAGCTGATGCCACCTCGGGGTGGGCAGACGCCGCTCGGTCTCCCAACGCTTCAGGTTCTCCGCGTCGAACCACGTGCCCCGCTGAGCATCCTGTAAGAGCAGGGCCTGTTCGTCGCGGGTGAGTTCGGCCGTCTCCCGGATCCGCCTCAGCACGGCGCCGATGCCGTCTGGTGCCATCATGCCCGTCCCCCAAGCGTCTGACTGACTGGTGCCCGATTCTGGCCCCCCAAAGCGGCCCCCGCGCGAAAAATGCACCCCTTGCTGGCACCACCAGAGCTACTACACACGGTAGTTGACTGTGTACCAGCCGAGCGGAGATCGGGCGAGACCGGTTCCTTCCCCCCACTCGGCCCCTCCAAGCCAGCGGCTCCGGCCTGACGCCCCGAAGGGTTCCTTCGACATGCGCGTGTGCAGCAGCAGCTTCTTCCTGGTCCGCGACCCTTTCTCCGTCCCCGTCAGCCGCCAACGGCTCGGCCGGCTGATCAGACAGTGGGGCGTCCGCACGGACAACGACAGCCGACTGGCCCTGGACACCGTGATCTCGGAACTCGTCACCAACGCGGTGCGGCACACCACCGGGGCGGTGCTCACCGTCGGGGTGCATGCCAATCTCGACCTGCGGCGCCTGATCATCGAGGTCTACGACGGCTCGCAGTGCCTGCCCCGTCACCAGGCCCCGGGCCCGGGACGCGGAGGCCGGCCGGGGCATGTTCCTGGTCGAGCGCCTGGCCCTCGCCCATGGGGCCCAGCACACCACGCGGGGCAAGAAGGTCTGGGCCGAGATCGCCCTGCCCGAGCAGCCGCTCACCCGCCGCCAGCTCCTCGTCCACCCCCGCCGGGCGGCCCGCGCGGTGGCCCGCGCCTCTTCCCCAGCGCCCACGTAAAGGGGGGACGCGAATGACGTCCTCGGCTCGCTGCTGCACAACTACGCGGCCTGCCGGCATCGCCCGCGCCCAGCAACTCGCCGCAGTCGCCCTCGCCGATTTGCGCCTGCGATACGACGCCGAGAGCGCGCTGGCCGCCGCGCTGGTGGACCCGAAAGCCCTCGCCGAAACCACCGACCTGTCCGCCTGCCACGGCTACGCCGGGCTCGCCCGCATCGCCCACCGCGCCGCCGCCGAGGCCTCCTGGCACAACTGACCAGCCGAACGGGTGAATCCGGTGACGGCTACGCCCTCCGTGACCTCCTCACCCACGAGGGCGTCCGCAACCGCCTCGAACCGGGTCGGCGCAAGGCGCTCGAACGGGCGCTCGCCGTCTGCGCACTGGACTGTGCTGCCCTGCCCGGCCCCCTCCACGACCGGCTGGAGGAAGCCCTGGACCGAGCCGGGAAGGTGCTCGAAATGTCCCCGTTCGACCCGGGCTCGCCCAGAGGAAATCCACTTGAACGACACGTTCGAACAGCACCATCATCGGCCACCTCCCCACTCGTGAAGCCATTCAACTCAACTTCCTAGCAGCGCACTTGATGCACCCACGGGCCGACGGGCGGGCCTCTCGTGCCCGAACACCGCCGACCCCGGAGGAGCCCCGTGAACAGCCCGACCTTCAGCACCCGGATCCGGCCTTCCGGCCGACCGGCCGTGCCCGCCCGCGCCACCGAGGAGCCCCGCCATTGATCGACTTCGGAACACTCACGGACCTGGCAGCCCGTGAAGGCATCGAACGGATCTGCGTCGGCGTCGTAGTACGCGACGCCTCCAGTCGGATCCTGACGATCCGCCGGGCCCCGCAGGACGTCCTGCCGGGCCTGTGGGAGTACCCGGGCGGCGCCCGGGAGGACGGCGAGAGCATCCCGGCCGGCGCGGCCCGTGTACTCACCGAGGAGACGGGGCTCACCGGGTGGCCGCTGGAGTACGCCCGGCACCTCGACTTCACCAACCAGCACGGCAGACGCGTGCGGCAATTCGTCTTCACCACCGTCGTCCCGGACAGCACACCGATCCGTCTCTCCCACGACCACGACGGCCATCAGTGGGCGAGCGCGGACGCCCTGCCGCAGGCCGAAGACGGGCATCGAGATGTCGTCCGGTGGCTCGCCCAGCGCCTGGCCGTCCCCGGCTGGCGGCCGGTCGGCGGCTACATCACCACCATCGCCCGACCCACGACCTACGGAAGCTTCCTGATCACCGACCCGCAGGGCCGCATCCTCGGCATGCGCTCGACGATCAACCCGGCCGTGTGGAACTTCCCCGGCGGCAACGTCGAGCACGGCAGCACACCGTTCGCCACCGCGCTGATCGAGGCCGAGGAGGAGCTGGGCCTCGTCCTCGCCGCGGAAAATCCCGAGATCGTCGCCCAACGGCGCCTGATCGCCGTCATCCACGAACAGGCCGGGCCCGAGTACCCGGCGCCGGTCTGCGGCTACGTCTTCGACGGCGGCGTCCTCACCCCCGAGCAGCAGGCACGGATCCGCCTCGACCCGGCCGAGCACACCGAGTGGCGGTTCGAGACCGCGCACGACTGGCACGCGCTCATGGAGCCGTACCGCTACCAGCGCCTCCGGCAAGTCCTGCGCGCCCACCGCGCCGGTGTCACGCTCTACCTGGAACGCCCCGCCCCGCATGACGACGACTTCGAGGGCGTCCTGGTCTTCGTCACCGACCCCGCGGGCCGGCTGCTGATGCATCAGCGCGAGGACCGGCCGGGCATGCCCTGGCCCGGATTCTGGACTCCGATCGGGGGCTGGCGCGAGGGCACGGAGACGGACCAGGAGACCGCGGTCCGCGAGGTCGCCGAGGAGGCCGGGATCACCGTCTCCGACTTGCAGCCCCTTCCCGGCCCGCACCAGGACCTCGGCCTCCCGCTCACCCGCGTCCTGCACACCGTCTGGGACGGACCCGAGTCGGACCTGCGGCTCGGCGACGAGGGCCTGGCAGTGCGCATGGTGCCCCCCGACGAGGTGTCACTGCTCAAGGTTCCGTCCTACATGCAGCACTACCTGCCGCTGCTCGCCGCGGTCCTCCGGTCAGGGAGGACCGTGTGAACCCCCGCGACCACACCCTGTGGCCAGCCGCCGGCGAGGACCCGCTGACGCTCGTCGTCGGCGGCCACCTCGGCCTCCTCGAGGTCGACACCGCGCCCTGCACCGTCCACGCGCTCACCGAGGTCACCCGCGGCAGCGCTCTGTCCACCGTCGGGTGGACCGCGTGAGCGCCGCCGCCCGTCCGAACGACGTCGACCGGCTGCTGCGCGCAACCGCGGGCCCCTACGAGCCGGTGGGCGCGCGGTCCCTCGCCCGTACCGGGCACCCGGCCGTCTGGGAGGTCGTCGCTGACGACGGGCGCCAGCTGTTCGCCAAGCGTTACAAGGACCTGCTCTTCCACCAGCGCGAAACCGCCGGCTACTGGCGCCTCGCACCGGCCATCGGCAGCGGCCGGGCCCCGGTGCTGACGGCCGAGGATGCCCGGTCGCTGCTCCTCGTCGCCACGGCTCTGCCCGGCACCCCGGTCACCGGCGCGACCCTCACCGCCGCCGAGGCGCAGGAGGTGTACCGGCAGGCCGGGCACCTCGCCGCCGTCATCCACGCGCAGCCGACGACCGGTGCCCCCGTCGGCGAGCACCGGTCCTGGGCCGCTGAGCGTGAGCGAACACTCGCCCAAGCCCGCGACGCCCGGCCCACCGAGGAAGACATCGAGGTCCTGGCCGACGCGACCCATACCAAACCCCCGCGTACCGGGCTCGTCTACTGCCACGGTGACTTCGGTCCGCGGAACTGGATCGTGCGCCGCGATAACGACGGCCGCCTGGTGATCGGGGTGATCGACTTCGAGCGTAGCCAGGTCGAGGAGCCAGTGCGCCGTGACCTGATGCGGATCGCGATCCAGCTCGCCCCGCACCGGGGCGACCTGGGCGCGGCGTTCGCCTCCGGGTACGGGCGCGAGTTCACCCCGCAGGTGCAGGAAGCGTGCCGGGCGTGGGCCGCGATCGACTGTCCCGCCGCCCTGCGTTGGGCCCTGGCCCACCACCAGGACGAGGAGGTCCTCGGCTACGCCCGCACCGTGCTCGACCTGCTGCGCCATCCGAACCTCTTCGCGTGAACACCCCTTTCCTCACTACCGGTTGGAGTCCCATGCAGTCCCTGCGTCAGGCCGTCTGTGTCATCGTCCACGACGAGAAGGAGTGCAAGGTCGCCTGCGTCCACTACGCCAACGATTCCTGGTCCACGGTGCCCGCCTGGACCGTCCCCGGCGGCAGGGTCGAGGAAGGCGAGCGCCTGGATGAGGCCGCCGCCCGCGAGTTGCACGAAGAGTCGGGCCTGATCGTCGCCCCCGAGGACCTGCGGCTGGTCCACACCATCCAGGTCAAGGCCGGGTGGGACGGCAAGGGCCCGTTCCTCCTCTCGGTCTTCGCCGCGACCTCGTGGCAGGGCGAGCTGACGAACACCGAGCCGGACAAGCATCTCGCCGTCCTGTGGATGGACACCGCCGCGCTGCCCACCCCGATGTTCCCCACCTCGCATGCCGCCCTCACCGCCTACCTCTCCGGCGACGGGCGGGGGTTCTCCACCTACGGCTGGGACGCCTCGGAGGACCTGCGCGCCCTGGTCGGGGCCTGAGATGACCGACCCCAACCGGGCGTGGAGAGCAGGCCTCGGTCTGGTTCGCACCGAACGTGATGTCGGGACCATCCTCGCGGGCGCGGGGTCTGTCCCACGAGGTCCGCGACGCCGCCGAGACCCTCGGTCAGGTGTTGGTACAGCTGGGTCCGGGTGCCGCGCTTGAGCAGCGCTGCGAGTGTGTCTGCGGTCTCGCGCCCTACGTCGTTCGGCACGCTCCCGGATTAGCGTGCGCGACGCACGCAGTCTGCTGTAGTCTTCAGATGCGTGCCCGACGCACGCAACGTTCGGACCCGGGAACTCTTGTTCCCGATCCCTTCTGTGAGGACCGCCATGACCAGCACTGCTTTCCGCACCGACGTCACCTCCGCCATGACCGACCTGCTCTTCACGCCGGAGCTGGAGCTGTCCGAGGCCGTGGACCGGCACTTCGCCCCGGACTACCGTCAGCGCACCGACGGCAGTTGGGCCGACCGGAGCGAGTTCACGGCTCACATCGCCCACCTGCGCGGCATCGTCGCGGGTGGCGCGATCCGTGTGCTGGAGGAACTCGTGCAGGGCGACCTGTACGCCGACCGGCACATCATCGACGTCGACAAGACCGACGGCTCCTCCGTCCGCGTGGAGGTCTACCTCTTCGGCGAGTTCGCCCCCGACGGCCGCTTCCGGCGCATCGAGGAGACCACCCTGATGCTCCAGGGCGCCGACAGCGACCGCAACATCGGCAGCGCCCGCTGACAGTACGGGTGTTCATGAGTGGTTCCCGTTCAGGCCGACCGGCCCTCTGACTGCCCCCGAGTCCTGAACGGGGCCATCCACTGCCTCAACCGATCGGTCCAGCGCCCGCGAGATCCACCGGGCCCCGACCACACCGAACACCTCTACCACCACCGCCGAGCGGCCCGCGGCCACGGCTCGACATCCCTACGGAGCATCGCCCCGTCCTCCCTGGAGCCCACACCCATGCACGGAAAAAGCCCCCGCCCGCACCACAACCTGACCTTCGCCGTCCTGCTGCTCGGCGTCGGCGCATACTCGCTGCTGCAATCGCTGGTGGTCCCGGTCCTGCCGACCCTGACGCAGCACCTGCACACCACCCAGTCCACCGCGACCTGGATGATGACCGGCTACCTGCTCTCCGCCTCCGTGGCCACGCCGATCCTGGGCCGGATCGGCGACAAGGCCGGCAAGGAGCGGATGCTGCTCGTCACCCTCGCGGCGCTGACCGCCGGGTCCGCGATGGCCGGCCTCTCGCACTCCATCGGCCCGATGATCGTCGCGCGGGTTATCCAGGGCGCGGGCGGTGCCGTGGTTCCGCTGGCATTCGGCATCATCCGCGACGAGTTCCCCGCCGAGAAGGTCCGCGGCGCCGTCGGCGTCACGGCGGCGCTGTCCGCCGTCGGCGTCGGACTGGGGCTGATCCTGGCCGGACCGATCGTCGACCACCTGGACTACCACTGGCTCTTCTGGGTACCGACGATCCTCACGGCACTCGCTGCCCTCGCGACCTACCTGTTCGTCCCCGAGTCGCCGGTGCGCACCCCGGGACGGATCAGCTGGGGCGCCGCGGTGCTGCTCTCCGTCTGGCTGGTGGCCCTGCTGCTGGCCGCCGGCGAGGGGACGAAGTGGGGCTGGGGCTCGACCCGGATCTTGGGCCTGTTCGCGGTCGCCGTGGTCTCCGCAGTCTGCTGGGTCATGGTCGAGCTGCGCTCGGACGCCCCGCTGATCGACATGCGGATGATGCGCGTCCCGGCGGTGTGGACCGCCAACCTGGTCGCCCTGCTCATCGGCGTCGGGATGTACACCACGATGACCTTCCTGCCGCAGCTGGTCCAGACGCCCGAGCGCCTCGCCGGCTACGGCTTCAGCGCGAGTGTCACCCAGTCCGGGATCTACATGCTGCCGCTGACCGGCGGCATGTTCGTGCTCGGCGTGCTGGCCGGGCCGCTGGCCGCCCGCTTCGGCTCCAAGCGCGTGCTGATCGCCGGCAGCCTGGTCACCGTCGCCCCGTTCGCCGTCCTGGCCACGGCCCACGACCGCGCTTGGCAGATCTACACCGCGTCCGCCCTGCTCGGCGTCGGCCTCGGCCTCGCCTTCTCCGCGATGTCCGCCATCGTCGTCGAAGCCGTCCAGCCGGCGCAGACCGGCGTGGCCAGCGGCATGAACGCCAACATCCGTACCATCGGCGGCGCGATCGGCAGCGCGGTGACGGCCAGCATCCTGTCCTCCGGGGTCACGACCGCCCACCCGTTCCCCCACGACACCGGCTACACGGCCACGTTCTGGTTCCTGACCGCCAGCGCCGTACTCGCCGCCGCCGCTGCCTTCGCCGTCCCGGCTGTCCGGCACGGGCGGAACGACCGCAGCCACGCGGGATCGCCCCGGCGCGGCACGGAACAGATCACGGCCGACAGTGCGGGTCTCCTTCGCGTCGCGTCGCCATCTGCCGGGGCAGTCGGGGCAGTCGGGGCAGTGTCCAGGGAGGAGCGGTGATGACCGGACGGCAGGGTCGGCAGACACCGGCTTTTGAGGCGGAGGTGATCCGCACGAAGTGGATCGCCCCGCACATGATTCGAGTCGTGATCGGCGGCCAGGGGGTGGCGGCCTTCAAATCCGGGAGGTACGCCGACCCGTTCATCAAGCTGCTGTTCCCGCGGGAGGGAATCGAGTATCCGCACCCCTTCGATCCGGGGCGGATACAGGACGAGCTTCCCCCTGAGCAGTGGCCCGTCCCCCGGATCTACACGGTGCGGTCGTGGGATGCCGCGCTGTGCGAGCTGGCCGTGGACTTCGTGGTGCACGGCGACGAGGGGGTGGCGGGGCCTTGGGCGGCCGCAGTTCGGCCGGGAGAGACCGTGTGGTTCGCCGGACCGGGCGGCAGCTACAGCCCTGACCCCACGGCGGACTGGCACCTGCTGGCGGGAGACGCGAGCGCCCTTCCCGCCATGGCCTCGGCGCTGGAACGCATGCCGGCCGGTGCGCTGGTCCACGCCTTCGTCGAGGTGGCGGGGCCGGAGGACGAACAGGATGTCGCAACCCCCGACGGTGTCGGCGTCACGTGGCTCCACCGGGGTGACCGCCAGGTGGGTGCGGCGCTGGTCGCGGCCGTGAGTGCGCTGGACTTCCCGGCCGGCGACGTCTGCGCCTTCGTCCACGGCGAGGCCGGCTTCGTCAGGGAACTGCGGCGTCACCTGCTGCTGGAACGCGGCGTCCCGCGGGAGCGGGTCTCGATCTCCGGCTACTGGCGGCTCGGTCACAACGACGAGACCTGGCGCGCGGTGAAACGTGACTGGATCGCCGGGATGGAGGCCGACGAGGAAGTGGAGAGCGCAAGCGAATCGGATCGTTGAAGACGCGGACGCATCGTCGCGGACGGATCGGGCATCGCTGTCCAGGCACTGCGGCGGGCCGGGCTGCGCGGCGTACGGCGGGCCGGCCGGGCGGGGACGGCTGCCGACCCCGAGCCCGCGACGCGCGTCCGCCGCCGACCCCGAGGCGCGCGTCCGCCGCGCGGTCGCCGCCCACCGCGACATCCCGACATCCCGCTGCCCGCCCCGTTCCGGCTCCTCGGGGCGGGCAGGCGGCTCCGGTTCCCGCTGCGGGTCAGCCCGCGGCGAGGAGTTCGAGCGTGTCGATCACCCGGTTGGAGAAGCCCCACTCGTTGTCGTACCAGGCGACCACCTTGACGTGGCGGCCGTCGACGCGGGTGAGCTCCGAGTCGAAGATCGAGGAGGCCGGGTTGCCGGTGATGTCGGAGGACACCAGCGGGTCGTCCGAGTACTCCAGCACGCCGGCGAGCGGACCCTGCGCGGCGGCGCGGTAGGCGGCCAGCACCTCCTCGCGGGTCACCTCGCGGGCGACGGTGGTGTTGAGCTCGACGATCGACCCCACCGGCACCGGCACGCGGATCGAGTCGCCGGACAGCTTGCCGTCGAGCGCCGGCAGGACCAGGCCGATCGCCTTGGCCGCGCCCGTGGTGGTCGGGACGATGTTGACCGCGGCGGCGCGGGCGCGGCGGGGGTCGCGGTGCGGGCCGTCCTGGAGGTTCTGCTCCTGCGTGTAGGCGTGCACCGTGGTCATGAACCCGTGCTCGATCCCGGCCAGGTCGTCCAGCACCGCGGCCAGGGGCGCCAGCGCGTTGGTGGTGCAGGAGGCGTTGGAGACGATGGTGTGCAGTGCCGGGTCGTACGCGTCGGTGTTCACCCCGTACGCGAGCGTGACGTCGGCGCCGTCGGAGGGCGCGCTGACCAGGACCCGCTTGGCGCCCGCGTCGAGGTGGGCGCGCGCGTCCTTGGCCGAGGTGAAGCGGCCGGTCGCCTCCAGCACGATGTCCACGCCGAGCTCGGCCCAGGGCAGCTGCGCGGGCTCCCGCTCGGCGAGCACGGTGATCCGGCGGCCGTCGACGACCAGCGCGTCACCGTCGACCGTGACCGGGCGGCCGAGCCGGCCCGAGGTCGTGTCGTACGCGAGCAGCCGCGCGAGGGTGGCGGGCGCGGTGAGGTCGTTGACGGCGACGACCTCGAGGTCGCTGTCACGCTCCAGCAGCGCGCGCAGCACGTTGCGTCCGATGCGGCCGAATCCGTTGATGGCGATGCGAGTCATGGGTGGCGTCCTTTCGGGTTCGCCACCAGGGTCGCCCGTGGCGAGGGCCGGTGACAGCGGTGTGATCGCCACGGTCCGAAAGGATCTCGCCACGCGCCGGCGGGCACCCGTAGGGCGCCCACGGGCGCAGGTGCGCCGCTACTCGCCGCGGGCGAAGGTGCGCCGGTACTCGCTCGGGGTGGTGTCGAGGATGCGCTGGAAGTGCAGCCGCAGGTTGGTGCCGGTGCCGAGTCCGACGTCGGCGGCGATCTGCTCGACGCTGCGCTCCGAGCGCTCCAGCAGTTCGCGGGCGAGGTCGATCCGGGCACGCATCACCCACTGCATCGGCGTGTAGCCGGTGTCCTCGACGAAGCGCCGCGAGAAGGTGCGCGGCGACACCGCCGCGTGCCGTGCCAGCGCCTCCAGGGTGAGCGGCTCGGCGAGCCGGTGCAGCGCCCACTCGCGGGTGGCGGCGAACCGTTCGCCCAGTGGTTCGGGGACGCTGCGCGGCACGTACTGGGCCTGTCCGCCGCTGCGGTAGGGGGCGGCGACCAGGCGGCGGGCCGCGTGGTTCGAGGCGGCCACGCCGAGGTCGCCGCGCAGGATGTGCAGGCACAGGTCGATGCCGGAGGCGGCGCCGGCCGAGGTGAGCACGCTGCCCTCGTCGACGAACAGCACGTTCTCGTCGACCCGGACCAGCGGGCGCTTCGCCGCGAGCGCCCGCGCGTAGTGCCAGTGGGTGGTGGCGCGGCGGCCGTCGAGCAGGCCGGTGGCGGCGAGCGCGAAGGCGCCCGTCGAGATCGCGGCAAGCCGGGCACCGCGGTGGTGGGCGGCGATCAGCGCGTCGAGGACGGCCTGCGGCGGGTCCTCGCGGTCGGGGAACCGGTAGCCGGGCACGAAGACGAGGTCGGCCCACTCCAGTGCCTCCAGGCCATGGGCGACGTGGTACGACAGGCCGTCGCCGCCGGCCACCGGCCCGGGGGCCGCGCCGCACACCCGCACCTCGTACGGCATGCTCGCGCGGGTCGTGAACACCTGCGCGGGAATGCCGATGTCCAGCGGTTTCGCGCCTTCGAGCACGAGGACGGCGACGCGTCGGAGGGGTGAGGCTGCCACGGGGACGAGGGTACGCGGCCTGGCACGGGGACCGGGGCCCGGCGGCGCCCGGCCGCCGGAGGGGCGAGGGCGGAGAGGGCAGGATTCGAACCTGCGTGGGCACCCGAAGGCACCCGATCCGGACCCGAAGGCCCTGGTCCCCGATCAACCACTCCGGGCACCTCTCCCAGCTCCCGGCCCCGGGATCCGCCCCCGGCGCCGTTCACGTGCACCACTCTGCCCGCGACCACTGACCCCGCCCTGACCTCACCCTGACCCGCGGCTGACGGGACGGCACATCGGGCGACGAGCGCCTCCGTCCGTGTCGCGTCCGCCGGACGGACGGTCAGCCTCCCGGGCCCGGCGCAGCGGACGGCGTAGAAACGGATGGCCGTCGCTCCGCGGGCAGCGGGCCGCCGCCGGGCGGACGGCTTCCCAGCACGTCCACAGGAGGTCACCGTGAAAGCCCTCGTCGCCGCCGGGTACCAGCCGCTCGACCGCATCGCCCTCACCGACCGGCCGAAACCGGCTGCCGGGCCGGGCCAGGTGGTGGTGCGCGTCGAGGCCGCCGCGCTCAACCCCCTCGATCTCGCGCTGATCACCGGTGCGCTGAAGGACGTCTATCCCGTCCAGCACCCCCTCGTCATCGGGATGGACGCGGCGGGGACCGTGGACGAGGTCGGGCCGGACGTCACCGGCTACGCACCGGGTGACCGCGTCCTCGCGTTCACCGGGCAGACCGGGTCGGTGGCCGAGTACACGCTGGCGACGCCCGGGCCCCGGCTCGCCCACCGGCCCGCGGGCCTGGACGCCGAACGGGCGGCGGCCCTGCCCGAGTCGGGGATGACGGCGGTCTGCCTGCTCCGGGCGGCGGGCCTGGCGCCCGGGCAGACGGTGCTGGTGATCGGGGCCACCGGCGGGATCGGCCTGTACGCCGTCCAGCTCGCCACGGCGCTCGGCGCCCGGGTCATCGCCACGGCGGGCGCTCAGGACGCCGAGTACATCCGGGAGCTCGGTGCGGCCCACACGGTCGACTACCGGACGGCCGACGTCGTGGCGGCCGCCCTGGAGCTGGTGCCCGGCGGGGTCGACCTGGTGGTCGACCTGATCAACAACGGCGAGGGGCTGGTCGGCAGCGCCCGGGCCGCGCGCCCGGGCGGCCGGCTGGTCTCGCCGCTCTTCGGGCCGCAGACCCTGGACCGCGACGTGACGCCCGTCTACATCGGGTCCTTCGTCCCCGAGCCCGGCGATCTCGACGACCTCGCGGCGCGCGCCGCGGACGGCCGGCTCCGGGTGGAGATCGGTGCGCGGTACCCGTTCGCCGACGCGGCCCGGGCGGTCGCCGACTTCGCCGGGACCCACATCCGCGGCAAGGTCGTCATCACCGTCCCCTGAGGGCCCGGCCCGGCCGGGACGGCGGATGCGCGGGCCGGGCAAGGCAGGGCAGGGCAGGGCGGCGGCCGGTTCACCGCTGCCGCCCGCCGTCGGGGTCGACCGCCATGGCGAGCCCGATCACGATGCAGATCACCAGCAGCACCACGCCGAGCCCGATGGAGGTCCGTCCCCCGCTGGTCAGGCTCTCCAACTGCTCCTGGTAGGTGGTGTCCTGCGGTATGGGCATCCCGTCGGTGACCGGTCCCGCCACCTTGGCGACACAGACGTCGCCCGGGACCATCGGCCGGCCGTAGCAGGTGGGCACGTCGGTCTGCAGTTTGCTGAACCCGGAGAGGATCAGGCCCGCGCTCGCGGCGAGCAGCACCAGAAGGATCACTACTGCCATGGCCGTTCCGGACCCCCGTCCCCCGCGCGGCCGCCGACTCCGGCGCCCCCGTGCGCTTCGGTGCGGTACGTACCCGGGCCCGTCCGGGCGAACCGTGCCCGCGGCGTGCCGCCGACCACACCGCCGCCCTCCGGTCCGGAACGGCTGCGCACCGGGCGGTTACCCGGCCCGGACGCGGGTACCCGACGGCATGCGTGTGCGGCTCGCACCACCGGCGGCGCCGGCAGCGGCTGGTTTGCGCCAATCGCGCCCGGTCCGGCCCACCGGGCGGGCGGGGCCGCGGTCGCCGCCGCACGGCCGCCGGGACCTGTCCGAGGTCCCGCCGGGCACGGAAGGGGAACGGATCTGACGGATCGTCAGCCTACGGCGGACCGCACCGGCAGGGGCGGATGGGACGGCCGGGGACGGGCGGGGCGGCCGAATCCCTACCGTGGCCGGCCCGGGTGGCCACCGGCGTCCTTCATGATCATCACAGGGGCCGGTCCGACCGGGAACGGCCTACCGTGCGGCACGAGGGAGACCCGGGATGGACGCGGAACGACGGCCGGTGCCCGGCCGCGGAACGGAACCGGACCCACCGGACCAGGCCCTCGCCCCGGAGACGGCCCGCTGGTTCGCCAAACTCGCCGCCTACACACCGGCGATGGCCTTCGTCCGCAACGGCGACGGCCGCTACCTCTGGGTCAACGCCGCCTACGCGCACCTCTACGGCCTCGAACCGGCCGCCGTGGTCGGCCGCTCCGTCGAGGAGGTCGACCCGCCGCTCGACGCGGCGGGCTTCCGCGCCCTGGACCGCGAGGTGCTGCGCACCCGCCGCCCGGTGCGCCACATGCTGGCGTTCCGGCACCCGGACGGCAGGCCGGGCCGGGCGGTCGGGCACCGGTTCGCGTTGGACGGCCGGGACGAGCCGTGCGTCGGCGGGGTCTACGTCGACGTCACCGAGCGGGACCGGGCGCTGGACGAGAAGGCCGCCGTCCACGAGGAGTTGCACGCCCTGCGGGAGCGCTCGGGCCTGGCCGTGGTCACCGTCGGCCTCGACGGCCGGGTGGAGCGGGCCAGCGGCGGCGCCGCGGGCCTGCTGGGCGTCGGACGCGCGGACCTCGAGGGCACACCGGTGACGGCGCACCTCAAGGGCAGCGCCGTTCCGGCCGTGCTGCGACGGCTCTGGAGCGAACTGGTCCAGGGCCGGATCTCCCGGGCCGGGGACGTGCTGCGGGTTCGGGTGGCCGGTGGCGCCACCCGGCTCCTGCGTACCGATCTGGCGGTGGTCCGGCACCGGGGGGCGCCGGTGCGTGTGCTGGCCGTCCTGACGCCGCTGGGTACGGAGTTCGCCGAGCCGCCCAGGATCACCCCGCTCCAGTTGCGGGTCCTGCTGCTGCTCGCCGGGGGCCGTCCGAACAGCGACATAGCGGAGGGTCTCGGCCTGTCCCGGCAGGCCCTGGACTACCACCTGCGCCGGCTCCGCTCGGTGCTGGACGCCCCCTCCCGTCCGGCCATGGTGGCCCGCGCCTACACCCTGGGGATCCTGGACGCCAACGCCTGGCCGCCCCGCCCGGCCGCGGGCCCGCCCCCCGGCCGCTGAACGGCACCGCCGCCACCAGGGACGGCCCGACGAATCACCACCTGACAGACGATCACTTCACGGGCCGGTCGCGGCGCACCAGGCGCAGCGCGAGGGCGACCAGGGCGAGCAGCAGGCAGGTGCCGATCGCGGCGTGGACCAGCAGGGCGTCCAGCCGGCCGGCCGACAGGTAGACGCCGACCGCCAGTGCGACCAGTGCGCACACACCCCGGTCGATGATCGATTCGAGGGAGAGCAGGGTGGTGCGGTACGGCGTGGGCGGGATCGCCGCGTTGATCAGGTTGCGCTGGACCGGGTAGGCCAGTCCGGTGGCCGCGGCGAACACGCACAGCCAGCCGACCGTCGCCACCGCGCCCGCCATGCTGGTCGCCGCCAGCGAGAGGGCCATCACCAGGCTCAGGACGGTGACGGCCGCGGTGTCCGAGAGCCGGGAGCGCACCCAGCCGGGCCTGGCCGAGCCGACCGCCTCCGCGACGGTCATCACGGACAGCACCGCGCCGTGGTCGGCGACCGGGACGGCCTTGGCGAGCAGCAGCGGCTGGAAGAGGTTGACCTGGCAGATCCTGGCCAGCGTGAAGATCGCCACGCCCTGGACCATCAGTGGTCCGAGCGTCCTCGAGGTCCGCAGCACGGCGAGCGCCCGGCAGGCCGAGGCCAACAGCCCGACCCGTTCGGCGGCGGGCCTGCGACCGTCCTGCCCCGGTGCCAGGGCGGGGAGCGCGGTGGCGCAGGCCAGCGAGCCGAGGGTGCAGGCGGCCGTGAGCAGGTACGGGGCGGCGTGCTGAAGGTACATCAGCAGGCCCACCAGCGGCCAGCAGGCGATCTTCGCCCACAGCCCCAGGGACCGGGCGGTGCCCTCGGCCTGGACGTAGTGGTCGCCGGCGCCCTCGGCGTGCAGGTACTCGTACAGGTAGGCGCTGGCGGCGCCGGAGACCAGCGAGCGGGCGGCGGCGATGGCCAGGAAGTGCAGCAGGAATCCCGCTGCCGTGGGCCAGGCGACCGGGACGAGGTTGGCGGCGGTCATCACGGCCGCGCCCAGCTGCAGGCAGCGGCGCTGGCCGAGCCGGTCGGCGATCAGGCCGGTCGGGATCTCCAGCAGGCAGAACGCCACGTAGTAGATGCTCTGGATGCCGAAGATCTGGCCGTCCGTCAGGCCGGCCTGGCGCTGGTACTCGTAGAAGACCGGCATCCACCAGAGCAGGTTGAACAGCAGCTGGAAGCCGTTGTTCAGGCGGATCACCCGCCGGACGGGCGCGGGCACGGGACCGGGGACGCGGCCGGGTTCGTGGTCGGAGGCGGACAGGGGGGCGCGCCGGCGGGCGCGCGTGAGCAGGGACACGGCGTACGGCCTTCGGGGTTCGGGGCTTCGGGGCTTCGGGGGTCTCGCGGGTGGCGGCGATGCCGGCCGGGTCAGGCGTTGTAGGGCCTGAGTTGGAGCAGGTGCAGTCGGCCGCCGGGGGTCAGCAGCCACTCGATGTCGAGCGGCGCGGCGAAGGTGTAGTCGGTGGCGAAGTGGGACTGCAGCAGGCGGCCGGCCAGGGCGAGGCGGCCGAGTTGTTCCCGGGTCGCGGGGTCGAGGTCGGTCTCGGCGGCGCCGAGCGAGACGGTGCGTCCGCCGCCCTCCACGGTGTTGTACAGGTACTGCATGGGCGGGGTGGTGCCGTCGACCACGGCCGCGGTGGAGCCGTGCACGCAGTTGAGGTAGACGTTGCGGAAGTCGGCGCGGTTGGTGGGGTTGCAGGTGACCATCACCCCTCCGAGCGGGGAGGGCTCGTAGCGCTGGACGATGACGCCCATGAAGGTGTCGTCCAGCGCGATGCCGGCCTGGTGGCGCAGCCGTACGCTGCGCGGCGACAGCAGGGAGGCCCAGACGCCGCGGACCGCGTCGAGCAGACCGGGCAGGTCGGTGACCTTGGTGTGGGACTCGTAGATGCCGGCGGCGGAGAAACCCGGCAGGTCCTCGGCGTTGGAGGAGGAGCGGACGGCCAGCCGACCGGCGCCCGCCAGGTGTTCGACCAGCTGGGCGTCGAGGGCGCGGACCAGGTCCTCGGGCACCGGGGTGGCACGGACCAGGTGCTGGAGCTGGACGCAGACGGCGTCCACCGCGTCCATCGCCCCCAGTTCGAGGGCCATCTTGAGCTTGCCGATGCTCTGCTGCACCGCCCGGGAGGAGTCCAGGAAGCGCTGCTGGAAGGCGAACGGCAGCGCGACCCCGTCGGGTGCGCTGACGTGCCGGGCGAGGAACCCGGCGGCGGCCTCGGCCGGGGAGGTCCCGTCCGGGGCGTCGAGGCGGGCGGCGAGGTGGCCCATCAGGTCGGCGCGCGGGGGCCGGGGTACGGCGTAGTAGCCGGTCAGCCGGGCGGATCCGTGCCGCAGGACGTGGTGGAGCTCGCCGAGGTTGGCGGCCTTGGTGCCGTAGCGGCGGCTGTCGCCCGCGCGCAGTTCGGACAGCGGCACGATGGGGACGTCGTCGACCTGCGGGGCGTCGAGCCGGATCCGCTGGGTGTGCCAGGTGGGCTCGGTGAGGTCGGCGGGCTGCTCGGCCCGCTCGATGGTGGCGCCCTCGGCGGTCACCCGGTAGCGGATCCAGGCGCCGTCGAGGCCGTCGTCGGCGATCCGGGTGAGCACGTCGCGGACGATCGCGTTGGGTATCCCCCAGCCGGCGGCGAGCATGTTGGTGTGCGACAGCGGGGTGGTGGGCCGGGCGTTGATCAGGCCTGCCAGCCGCGGGATGTCGTCCGGGACGACCGGCATCGCGACGATGTCGTGCCAGGTCAGCTCGGAGCGGGCGGCCCGGTACGCGGCCGGGTCGGCGAACACCCGCAGCCGGCCGACCGCCGAGCCGAGGGAGAGCGGGACGAACGGCGCGGCGGCGTACAGCTCCTCGCCGCGGGTGCGGGGCAGTGCGCTCTCGGGGACCTCGGCCAGGGCGTTCTGCTGACTGTGGTTGGCGGGCTTCAGCCGCAGCGTCAGCGCCGGGTCCAGCCGGTCCCGGACGAAGGTGTAGAACTCTGTGAGCAGGTCGACGCCCATGGTGTCGGCCTCGGTGGTCTCCAGCACCAGGAACGGCTGCGGGTGCTCCTGCTGCCCGGTGTCGACGTGCAGCGAGAGCACACCGAGCAGGAACCGGCGCTGGGGGTCCTGGTAGACGCTGTGGTTGAACCCGTCCAGGTCCTGGTCGAGTTCGGCCAGCGTCAGGCCGTGGATCTCGGTGGCGATGTAGTTGACGTGGAACGAGTGGACGGCGCTGTCGAGGATGTGCCAGGCGTCCTCGTGCCGGTCGACCACCACCTTCACGTACGGGTGCCCGCCGAGCACGCCGGAGAGCTGCTCGAACAGCGGGAGGGTCAGCCGGGCGCCGACGACCGCGCCGTGCGGCGCCTTCCGTCCGGCGGCCGGGCGGGGGTCCGAGGACGGGGCAGGGCCGGTGGTGTCGATGCGGGTGCTCATCGGGCGGCTCCGTCGGTGTGCGGCGCGTTCAGGGCCTGCGGTAGCGCGTTCAGGGCCTGCGGCAGGGCGGCGACGATGCGCTCGCAGTCGGCCAGCAGTGCCTGCGCGGAGTCGGCGGTGACGAAGAGCAGCGCGGCCATGGCGTTGGCGCCGCCCGCCTCCTCGTAGGGCGGCATCGCGCTGCCCGGCTTGAGGCTGTGCTCGCGGACCGGCTCGACGGTGGAGCCCGGCCCGAGCAGGGCGGGCCAGTCGACCGCGTCGAAGTCCCAGCAGGGCAGTTCGGTCCACGGGCGGCCGTCGGCGTCGACCGGCAGGATCGCCAGCGAGGCGGCCGCGCCCGTGCCGGTGGTGAGCATCGCGGGCGGGTACTCGACGGGCTCGCCGAGCAGTTGGCGTACCAGCATGCCGATCATGTCGAGGCCGAAGACCGTCTCCGCCTGGCGGGTCGTCAGCACGCCGCCGAACCGGGCGGCCGTCTCGATCACCCACATCGACCCGTCGGCGCCGAGCTTGATCTCGGTGTGGGTGGCGCAGGTGTCCAGGCCGAGGGCGTCCACGGCGGCCCGGGACACCTCTTCGACCCGGCGCTGCAGCGGCTCGGGCAGCGCGGCGGGGGCGAGCCCGGCGCGTTCGGTGAACGGCGGGACGGTCGGCATCCGGCCGGTGACGCACAGCGGGTGGTAGACACCGTCGGCGACGATCCCCTCGACGCTGACGTAGTCGCCCCAGCCCCGGTCCGGGAACCAGTCGGGGGCGCTGCCGGTGACGATCTCCTCGAGCAGGAAGTCGCTCACCCCGGCCTCGGCGCGGTGCAGTTCGGCGTAGCCGAGTTCGGCGGAGTCGGCCATCACGGTGCGGCCGAGCTGCCAGGCGCGTTCCGCCTGGTCGCGGTCGTGCACCCGGACGTGGGCCGTGGAGCCGGCGCTCCAAGCCGCCTTGAGCAGCAGCGGCGGGGTGAGCCGTTCGAACGCGGCGGCGATGTCGGCGGTGTCGTGGATCTCGGCGAAACCGGGCACCGGGACGCCGGCGTCCTGCCACACCCGGCGCATCAGGCGCTTGTCCCGGGCTGCCTCGACGCGCTCCCCGGCACCGGCCAGGCCGAGCCGGCCGGCCGCGTGGGCGACGGCCACCACCGCGTACTCCGACAGGGTCAGGACCGCCTTCGCCCCGACCCGGCGGGCGTGCTCGCAGATCAGGTCGACCAGTTCGGTGCCGTCGAGCGGCTCGTGCTCGGTGACGGAGGCGCAGTGCGGGCGCCAGGTCTCCGCGGAGCGGTACGGCAGCGGCGCGAGGGCCAGCACGTGCACCTGCGCCCGGGCGGCGATCTTAGGCATGGCGTACTCGAGCGGCGGGCCGCCCTTGGCATAGACGAACAGGATCGGGTTCAACGTCACTCCAGGGTTCGAGGGTGGGGCCGCCGGATGCCGCGCATCAGACACGACGGCCACGAACGGACCAAGAGCAACCACATCACAACCAAGAGTGATCGAAACACGTCAACGGGCTCTGCTGTTTGGGCGTACGCCAAAATTCCGCGTCATTGACCGAAACACCACCGTCACCCGACCGACCCATCCCGCCGCTCTCGCGCCGGAGCGCGACGGCTGGATCAGGGAACGATCAGGCGGCGGGACGCGGCGAGCACGACCGGTTCGCTCCTCGCCCCGGTGCTGACGGCGGAGTTGAACCGGCCGATGGCCCAGCGGCGGCCCCCTGGCGGGAATCGCCGACTTCGACAGAGGCGTGCCGGGGCCCGCCCGGGCGCGCGTACGACCACCGCACGCAGCCCCGGACGGGCCAGCCCGGCCACCACGAGCGGCCTCAGCTCACCGCCTGCTTCACGAGCTCAGTGATCCGCGCCTCCACCTCGGGCGTCACCTCGGTCAGGGCGAAAGCCGCCGCCCACATCGGGCCGTCGTCCAGCTTCGCCTGGTCGCTGAACCCGAGCGTCGCGTAGCGGGACTTGAACTTCTCCGCGCTCTGGAAGAAGCAGACCACCTTGCCGTCCAGCGCGTAGGCGGGCATCCCGTACCAGAGCTTCGGGGCGAGGACCGGGGCGGCGGCGGTGACGACGGCGTGCACGCGCTCGGCCATGATCCGGTCCGAGTCCTGCATCTCCGCGATCTTGGCGACCACGTCCCGCGCCGCCTCCGCCGCCTTGTCCGCCTGCGAGCCACGGCGGGCCGCCGCCTTCAACTCCTTGGCGTGGTCCTTCATCGCGGCCCGCTCCTCGGCCGTGAACCCCTCGTGCGTGCTGCGTCCGGTACTGCTCATGAAAGATCTCCCCGTTGATGACCTTGATGCGCGGAACCTTGCGAGGGGACCATATCCCGCCCCACCGACATCAACCGTCCCGCGCTGCACGGGCATGCACCGCGTCCCGCGCAGATCGTGTCGCGCTCCAGGTCCGGACGAGATCCAGTGCGCCGCCTTCCGGTGCACGGCCTGCCTGGAGGGTAATTGACGTAGCGTCGGACGATGCCCCCGAGGCAATGACGCTGCCTGCATCCAGCGACGCGCCTGGTCCGCGTCGCTCATGTCGGACGGATACCTCGGCCGCCTGTGATCCCGGCCGCTGTCCGTCCGCTCACGCGTTGAGGATGTGTCCGGTGGTCGCGTCCACGTGGTCGGGGATCTCGTCGTGGCGGTCGCCCACTGTCGGCGTCCCGGTCGGCTCGAACAGGAGGATCGCGGCACCGGACGGCGCGGACGGTTTGTGCTCCGTACCCGCAGGGACGGTGAAGACCGCACCCTGGGGCAGCTTGACCGTGCGTTCCCCTTCGGGCTCGCGCAAGGAGATGTGCAGCTCACCGTCGAGTACCAGGAAGAACTCGTCGGTGTCGTCGTGGGCGTGCCAGAGGTGTTCGCCCTGGACCTTGGCGATCCGGACGTCGTAGTCGTTGACGCGCGTGACGATGCGGGGGCTCCACAGCGCATCGAAGGAGGCCAGCGCGTGGCGAAGGGAGATGGGTTGGTTGCTCATGGGCTCATCCTGAGCTGTTTCACCGGGCCGGTGTGAGTGCTAGGAATAGCAGATGGCGAAAGAATCCTCGCATCAGGCTCGTGCAGCAGGCGTCCACCGGGTGGTCGTGATCGTGGACGAGAACTCGAACCCTTTCGAGCTCGGCTGTGCAACCGAGGTCTTCGGCCTCCGCAGGCCGGAGATCGGCCGCGATCTCTACGACTTCAGCCTCTGCTCCCCAGAGCCCCGCACGGCAATGCGAGACGGATTCTTCACGCTCACGGGAGTCGCCGGCTTGGAGGCGTCCGATACGGCGGACACATTGATCGTCCCCAACCGCCCCGACGTCGAAGTGCCCCGCCGACCCGCCGTGCTCGACACCATCCGACGGGCGCACGCCCGCGGTGCACGGCTGATCGGCTTCTGCAGCGGCGCCTTCACCCTGGCCGAAGCCGGAGTCCTCGACGGGCGCCGGGCCACGGCCCACTGGCAGTGGGCGGATGCCTTCCGTGCCCGATTCCCCGCCGTCCGCCTCGAATCGGATGTGCTGTTCGTGGACGACGGTGACATCCTCACCGCCGCGGGAAGCGCGGCCGCACTCGACCTCGGGCTGCACGTGGTCCGCCGCGACCACGGCGCCGAAATCGCCAACGCCGTGAGCCGGCGACTGGTCTTCGCGGCGCACCGCGACGGCGGACAGCGGCAATTCGTGGAGCGCCCCATGCCCGACCTCCCCGATGAATCCCTGGCCCCGGTCCTGGCCTGGGCCCAGGAACGGCTCGACTCGCCGCTCACGGTCTCCGACCTCGCGGCGCGGGCGGCGGTCAGCCCGGCGACACTGCACCGCCGCTTCCGGGCGCAGCTGGGGACGACCCCCCTGACGTGGCTCACGGGAGAGCGGCTCGCCTTGGCATGCCAGTTGATCGAGCGAGGCGAGTCACGATTCGAGGTCGTCGCACGCCGAAGCGGACTGGGTACGGCTACCAACCTGCGGTCGCTCATGCGTCGCGAGACGGGTATCACTCCGTCGGCGTACAAGCGCCGGTTCGGGCCCGAGGGAAGCTGACGGCGGGGGTGGTCCATCCCCTATGGCTCTCAGCCACGTAGTGGTAAGTGCCTCTGTTGCTGATCCTGCGCCGTTAAGCCAGGACGTTTCGCACCGCGGTGCGGATGGCCGCCGGACGGCGTCCCCGGTGCGGGCACGGGCCTACGCGCCCCATGCGTGCCAGGTAGCGGTCGGCTTCCCCTCTCCCCTGCCGAGGTCGACGACGGCCGGCGCCTTCGCACCTGGTCCACAGCGGTCCGGAGGCGAATCCTCGGGCTCCGGGCGGCACCGACGGCCCAGTGGGGGGCCGCCGCTCACCCGGTCGGCCCGCGTGGGAGGCTTGGCGGCCCCTCTCCCCCGAAGGACCCACGATCATGAGCGACACCGACTACGGCAGCGGCACCAGCAGCGACTCCGGCGGCGGCCTCGGCTGGGACAGCAGCCAGCAGGTGCCGAATGCCGGCCGCCGTCGCGACCCCGGCGCCGTGCGGTGGCCGTCGAGCGGGCGGCGGTGGCTGTTCGTGCTGGGGCTGCTGCTGGTCATGGTGGTCGCCGCCCTCGCCGCCTCCTGACCCCGCCGGTGCCCCAGCGAGCACCTCAGCGGCCCGGGCGGGCCCAAGTGCGCTGCGCCACAGGCTTCGTGCGCATACGGATGCCTGCGGTGCGTAGTGGAATCAGCGCCCGCCGACCACTCCGGCGCGGCCGGGCGGTGAGGGTGCTCACACGGCCCCCAGGGTCTACGACCATCGATAGTTGATCGTCCGGGCCGCCAGGTGCGGCCCATGGGCGCCCCCACCGCGGATCATGCCGATCGGTGCCGATCTGCGGGCGGAACCGGGATCGCGGGCCATTCAGCCTCGGAAATCTGTCCGAAATGCACCGGTTTTAGAGGTTTAGATCCCCGTGGAGGCGTCCGAGCCGACCCCCCGGAGCGGGTCGAACCCGGATGTTTACTACTACCGGGCGTCGTAATTAGGGGTCTTGGCGGCGTGCCGGACGCCCGCTAACAATGGCGGAGTCGTCAGACGCCGCAGCAACCTGTCAGGCTGCGGCGCCCGTTCAGGCCCTCGCTCCATGAGGTGCCCCACGCCCCGTCCCGCCCAGGCCGGTATCCGGTCGAGAGGCGCAGCGGACGGGAGCGTAGCCAACCGATTGAGGCAAAACCTTTATGCGTAAGTTCTCCACCCGTGTGCGTACCTCGGCCGCCGTGCTCGTCTCCGCTGCCGGTATCGCCGCTCTCGGCACCGCCGTCGCCCCCGCGATGGCGTCCGCCGCCACCCCCGCCTACTCGCCGGGCTCGGTCCAGGCCATCGCCGCCCAGATCGTCCCCGCCAACCAGCTGGCCTCGTTCAACCAGATCGTCTCGCACGAGAGCAGCTGGAACGTGACGGCCACCAACGCCTCCTCCGGCGCGTACGGCCTGGTCCAGGCCCTGCCGGGCTCCAAGATGGCCTCGGCCGGCGCCGACTGGAAGACCAACCCCGCGACCCAGATCAAGTGGGGTCTGAACTACATGAACGAGCGCTACGGCAGCCCGAACGCCGCGTGGGCGTTCTGGCAGACCCACCACTGGTACTAAGCCGACCACGTGGCCCCTCAGGTGTGACCGCCGCCACCCGACGACACCCGACGTCGTGACGGCTCACCCGGCCCTCAGCGCCACCGGCCCCACCGGGCCCAGGTGATCGCGCGCGCCGGCTCAGGACCGTTCCTACCTCACCCGGTAGGGGCGGTCCTTCGGCGTTCCCGCCCTCGCTCCCCCGCCATCCCGAGGCGTGTCGCCGCCGGGCTGTGCCCCGGGCGCGGGCTAGCGTGGCAGACCCGCAGACCCGCCGCACACAGGAGGTTCGGTCGATGGCCGCAAGCGGGTCCGGGGTGATGGGGAGCGGGTACGGCAGCCACTCCGCGGCGCAGCACGCGGGGTTGGCGGCGACCGTCGGGATGCTGGACCGGGCCTTGAGCGTCGTCCCGGTGCCGGACGACGGGCGGGCGTTCCGCGTCGCCGACCTGGGCTGCGCCGCCGGGACCAACGCGATGGAGCCGATGGCGCGCACGGTGGCGGCCGTCCGGGCCCGCCGTCCCGGGACCCCGGTCTGGGTCACCCACACCGATATTCCCGGGAACGACTTCCGTGCGCTGTTCGCCACCCTGTCCGGGCCGACCTCCTATCTGGGCGGCCCCGGTGTGTTCGGCTGCGCCCAGGCCCGTTCCTTCTACGAGCCGCTGTTCCCGCCGGGCGAGCTGCACCTCGCCTGGTCCTCGATCGCGGTGCACTGGCTGTCCCGGCTCCCGGTGCCGGTCGACGGGCACGTCTACGGTCCCCGGGCGACCGGGGCGGCCCGCGAGGCCCTGCGCGGGCAGTCGGCTGCCGACTGGGCGGACTTCCTCGTGCACCGGGCGGCCGAGCTGGTGCCGGGCGGGCAGCTGGTCGTGGTGGGCGGGGCCGCCACCGACGACGGGCTGAGCGGCGCGGAGGGCCTCTTCGACCTGGCGCTCGAGCAGCTCGACGAGCTGGTCGGCCGGGGTGAGCTGACGGCCGGCCAGCTGGCGGCCATGACCGTCCCGACCTGGAACAGGACCGCCGCGGAGTACCTCGGCCCGTTGCGCGGCGGCCCGCTCGCCGAACGCTTCCGGCTGGAGGAGGCGGAGTTCGTGGTGCTGGAGGACCCGATGTGGGGGAGGTACTGCGCCGACGGCGATCTCGACGCGTACGCCCGCGAGGTGTCGGCCTCGTTCCTGGCTGCGTTCGGCCCGTCCCTGTTCGCGGGGCCGGTGGCGGTCGGTCCGCGGACGGTCCGGCTCTTCGCCGACGGCCTCACGGCCCGGGTGAAGGAGCGGCCCGAGCAGGGCGCGGCCCGCTGGCGGATCGAGCTGCTGCGGGCGACCCGCCGCTGACCCGGCGGCCGTCCCCGGTAAGCGACAGGGCGCACGCGCGGCGACCCGGACGTCGGTGGGAGCCGGGGTGCCCGTGCAGATCGCGCTCCCGTTAGGATCACGCTCCGGTGGTCGCTCACGGGGGGAGCCTGGGCTGTGAAGAGACCGGGATGTCTGCTGGCCGCGGTGGGTGCCGCCATCGTGCTGGGCCTGCTCGGCAGGTGTACGGCGCTGGTGCTCGACCCGGCGTCCGGGGGGCCGGACAACCGGGTGGCGGCGGCCGATTCCCGGGTGTGCGCGCAGACCGGCGGCAACAACCTCCCCCTCGCCGAGGCGACGGCCCACTTCGGTCTGGCGGTGCCTCCCGCCGCCACGGACCTCGTCTTCACCGCGGACGCGGGCGGTCTGCAGGGCGATTTCAGCCTGACGCTGCGGTTCACCACCACGCCCGCGGATCTCGCCACGTTCCTCTCGGCCGGCGATTTCGAACCACCGAGCGCCGCCACGACGGTGTCCACGGGCGACTGGACCACCTACGAGCCCGGGGCAGCTGTCCGGCCTGCCGGGGGCCCGTGCGGCCTGACCCCGCCGGTCGGCCCGGCCATCGTCTACAGCCGGGACGGTCGCGGCTACGCGGGGAAGGCCGGTCCGCGGTCCCTGGCGGTGGACGGCGCGACCGATCCGGCGCATCCCGTGGTCTGGGTCTCCGCCGTGGATCTGTGAGCCGGACCCGCCGAGGCGTGGCCTGCCGAACGGCTCGGTCAGCTTTCGCGCAGCCGCAGGGAGCCGCTGAATCCGCAGGTCAGGCAGACGATCCACTGCACCAGCAGACCGTCGGCCCGGCGCGCGGGCTCGCCGGCGGCGACCGAGTCCTCCCAGCCGCAGAAGTCGCAGGTGCCCTCGGTGCCGGGCAGCCGCCGTAGCGGCCGCATCGGGTCGTCCGGCGCTGCCTGCACGCCGAGCCACTCGCAGCCGCCGCACTCCCACCACAGCTCGGGCCGGTCCCGTGGTCCGGTCACCGACGCCCCCCAGGCGTTGTGCCGCCGCTTCACCCGAAAGCCCGTCAGGTCGTCTCCGCACTGCGGGCACTGATGACCCATCCGTCCGTCGCCTCCGGTCGCTCGCTCGGTCCGCGGGCGGATCGGCCCGCCGACGCAGCGTAGCGGCCCCCGGGCCGAGGGTCGGCCCGGGGGCGGTGGACGGTGGGAAGGTGGACGGTGGGGTGGGGTGGTTCAGCTCTCGGTGCCGGCCTCCGGGTGCCACGGGGCGTCGCAGTCGATCCGCAGGGCCAGGGTCCGGTCGGCCTCCTGGTTCTGGGCGCGGTCGACCGAGCGGTAGAGCAGCTGGTGCTCTCCCTCGCCGCGGACGGGGATCGGGCCGGTGTAGGTGGTCCAGCCCGCGCCGTCGAGGTTGTACTCGGTCAGCGCCACCCCGGAGATGTCGTCGGTCGCGGTGAGGACGACCAGCTGCTCGTCGTCGCGGCCGGCCGCGTCCTTGTGGCCGTGCGAGGGGCGGATCCTGGCCGTGGTGACCGGTGCGGTGGTGTCCACCGGCAGGTCCATGGCCTCGTCGTCCGGGTCGGCCTCGTTGTCCAGGGTCGGGGCGGGGACGCCGGCGGTGTCGCCCTGGTGGCCGACGGAGCCGCCGCGCAGCTGGAGCACGCTCCAGTCGTCGTGGCCGGGGAGCCTGGTCCTGTCGGTGTCGCCGTTGACGTCGACCATGACCGGGTCGCTGCCGACCTTGCCGTTGCAGTCCCAGTCGACGGCGCCCTTGCTCGACGGGATGGTGACGAACTTGCCGACCGTCCCGTCGACGCCGGGGCAGTAGTGGCTGACGTCGTAGAGCGGGGTGGTCGGCGGGTAGACACGCTCGTCCAGCGTGGTCTCGTTCAGGAACAGGTCCTGGCGGGAGTAGTCGACGAGACCGGTGGTGGTGCCCACCGTCAGGCCGAACTGGTAGGTGTAGTTCATCACGCTGAAGTACTGCGGCTCGCGGTTGGGCAGGTCGGTGTCACCGCTGTGCCGCAGGCCCAGGTTGTGGCCGAGTTCGTGCATCAGGGTGCCGGCCTGCTCGGCCACCGTGCCGGTCTGGTTGGTGAAGCTGCCCAGGCTGACGATGAAGTCGCTGCCGGGGGTGCCGGCGGAGATCCCGCTGGAACCGGATCCGGCCTCCAGGTTGTGCGCCGAGATCGCGTAGTGGAAGATCGGCGCCCGCGCGGTGCTGCGGAAGCCGCCGGTGGCGTTCTTCAGCGTGGTGAAGGCGTTCCACTGGTACATGCCGTCGACCTTGGTGCCGAGGTTCGCCGTCTCGGTGAGCTTCTTGGCCCGGCTGAGGGTGCCCCAGGTCGCGTTGGTGGCGAAGTCCATGATGCTGTCGGGGCCGGCGTCGATGTGCAGGTTGATGCCGGTGCCGGTCTGGCGCTTGCGGTAGGGGGCGTTCTTGAAGGCGTCGACGACCTGCTTGATCGCGGCGGGGCTGATCGCGTGGCTGTGCTTGTCGTCGGCCATCCAGTCGAGCTGGATGAAGATGTCGGGCCGGTTGACGTCCGCGCCCATCGCCTTGAGGTCGATGAACTTGTTCGGGCTGCCGTCGCCGGGGTTGAGGGTGACCCCGTTGCGCTTCCAGTCGTCCGGGATGCCGTCGCAGGTGGTGGAGTTGCAGTCGAAGGAGAACCGGACCGGGGTGTTCTGGTCCTGGCCGCCGCTGTGGCTGATCACGTAGCCGGTCGGCGCCGACTCCGAGAAGCTGTTCGGACCGGTGAACGGGACGTCCCAGCCCATCTGGAGCGTCGCGTTGCCCTCGCCCTGGACGAAGAGGTTGACCGTCGCCTTGGCCCCGTAGGAGGAGTTGCACGGTGCCACGGTCCAGCTGGCCGTGGTGCCGGCCGCGATCACGGACGGCACGAACGGGATCACGCAGCCCTCGGGCACGTTGGCGCTGGCGGCCGTGACGTCGCGGTCGCTCTTGTTGTCGAACTGCACGGTCACCGTGCCGGCCACCCGGCGCGCGGCGGCGGCCGGGGTGACGACCGCGAGCGTGGTCAGCAGGGCCACGACCAGGACGAAGAGCGCCGTCAGGCCGCCTCGCCGGGGCGCTCCGGGGGTGCTCGGTCCGCCTGCGGCGCCGAGGGGAGGTTCATCGATCATGCGTTCACGTTAAGCGTGCGCTTGACGACACTCCGTCACGACATGACGCGCCGTCACTCCGACGGCCCCCGGCCGACGGCGGGGAGTGCGTCGGCCCGGCGCGTCGGCCCGGCACTCCGGTGAGGCGCTCCGGTGCGGCTCTCCGGTGCTCCGGTGCTCCGGTGAGAGGCGCCCGGGGGTTGCGCGGGGTGACAATGGCAGCTGGACCGTCCGGTCGCCCCGACAGGAAGGGTGGGGCCATGACCGTGATCTCCCCGGGGTTCCGGGGCCGCCCGCGCACCTCGGGCCACCGGCTGCCGCCGGGCCAGTACGAGACCCGTGACTTCCCGGTGCTGTCCGCCGGTCCGACGCCGAGGGTCGCCCGCGAGGACTGGGAGTTCACCGTCACCACGGAGACCGGCGACCGGTACCGCTGGACCTGGGGCGATCTGCTGTCCCTGCCGGCCGAGCGCTTCACCGTGGACCTGCACTGCGTGACGCGCTGGTCCAAGTTCGGGACCTCCTGGGAGGGCGTCTCCCTGGACGTCCTGCTGGGCACGGTCCAGAGCGCCTCGGACTACGCCCTGGTCAGCGCCTACGGGGGCTACACCACCAACCTGCCGCTCGCCGACCTGCTGAACGGCCAGGCCTGGATCGCCCACCGCTACGAGGGCGCCGACCTGCCGGCCGAGCACGGCGGCCCGGCCCGGCTGCTCGTCCCGCACCTGTACCTGTGGAAGTCAGCGAAGTGGGTGCGCGGCATCGAGCTGACGGCGCGCAGCGAGCCGGGGTTCTGGGAGAGCGTCGGCTACCACGACTACGGAGACCCATGGCGCGAGCAGCGGTACCAGGGCGACTAGGCGAACGCCTGCGCTGGCGGGTCGCCACGGTGCTCGAACGGCGCCGCGAGACCGCGGCGGCGGTCTCGATCGCCCTGGACGTACCCGGCTGGCCCGGCCACCTCGCCGGGCAGCACGTCGACGTCCGGCTGACCGCCGAGGACGGCTACAGCACCCAGCGCAGTTACTCGCTGACCTCCGCCGCGGACGGCTCACGGATCGAGCTGACCGTGCAGAGCGTCGCCGACGGCGAGGTCTCCCCCTACCTGGCCGGGCAGGTGGCGGTCGGTGATCTGCTGGAGCTGCGCGGGCCGGTCGGCGGCTGGTTCGTGTGGCGCCCGGAGCAGGACACCCCGGTCCTGCTGGTGGCTGGCGGCTCGGGCGTCGCCCCGCTGATGGCGATGATCCGCGCCCGGCGGGCGGCGGGCGGCCGCAGCCCGTTCCGGCTGATCTACTCGGTGCGCACCCCCGAGGACCGCTGGTACCTGGGCGAACTGCGCCGCGGCGACCCGGGGTTGGACACCACGTTCCTGTACACCCGGTCCGCCCCCGACGGCTGGCCCCGGCCGCCCGGCCGGATCGGCGCCGCCGACCTGCGGACCTGGGGCTGGCCGCCCGACTTCTTCCCCGAGTGCTACGTCTGCGGCCCGACCGGCTTCGTCGAGAGCGTCGCGGACCAGCTGGTCACGCTGGGCCACGACGCGGCCCGGATCCGCACCGAACGCTTCGGACCCACCGGAGGCTGACATGACCACCGACGCCGGCGCCCCCTCGTACCAGGACGGAAACGCCCTCGCGGGCCCGCTCTCGGAGCTGTTCACGGTCGACCTCACCACGGCCCTGACCCGCTGCACCGGCTGCGGCGCGGCGGGACCGCTGGCGGGGCTGCGGGTCTACGCGCACGCGCCGGGACTGGTCGGCCGGTGTCCCGGCTGCGGACAGGTGGTCCTGCGGCTGGTCCGCGGCCCGCGGGCGGCCTGGCTGGACCTGCGCGGCACGGTCGCGCTGCGGATCCCGCTGGGCAGCTGACCAGCACCGGCCCTCGCGGACGGCTGGCCGGCGCGCGAGCGGCGCGAGCGAGCGGCGGGTGGCCTCAGGAGGGCTGTTCGACCAGCTGCGCGGTGTAGAGCGGTTCGCCGAGCGAGGCGAGCAGTTGCAGCTGGGTGTCGAGGTAGTCGATGTGCTCCTCCTCGTCGGCGAGGATCGACTCGAAGAGGTTGGCCGAGGTGACGTCGTTCTTGGCCCGCATCAACACGATGCCGCGGCGCAGCCGGTCGATCGCCTCGGCCTCCACGACGCGGTCGGCCTCCAGCATCTCCTTGACGCTCTGACCGATGGTGAGGTGGAACAGCCGCTGGTAGTTGGGCAGTCCGTCGAGGAGCAGGATCCGGTCGGTGAGGATCTCGGCGTGCCGCATCTCGTCGAAGGACTCGGCCCTGGTGTGGGCGGCCAGCTTCGGCCAGCCGTAGTGCTCCTGCATCTTGGCGTGCAGGAAGTACTGGTTGATGGCGGTGAGTTCGGCGGTGAGCTGCTCGTTGAGGAATTCGATGACCTCGGCGTCGCCCTGCACGGTGGCTCTCCGTTCCGGTGGCTCGGGGCCGGGCGCGGCACGGCACCGGTCCGGCGGACCCTTCTCATTCCAGCCCACCCGGCGGGGCGCTGCCACCGCAGCGGTCGGCGGCGCTCCAGTGCTCGCGGTGGTCGGCGCCGCCGGTGACCCCCGCCGGCCGGGCGGGCCGCGGGCGCCGCAGGAACAGAACCAGCTCGGGGACCAGGTAGGCCACCCGGACGGCGAGTTGCAGGACGGTCGGGTCGGGCTGGAAGGTGAACACGCCTTTCAGTGGGGTGCCGTGCCAGCTGTCCTTGGGGATGGTGCCGGAGACGCCGAAGGCGAGGTTGTCCAGGCCACCCAGCCGGCCGGTCTCCTGGAGGTCGTGGACGCCGTAGGCGCGGACGTCGGCCGCGACGACGATCAGCAGGGCCCCGGTCCAGGTGAAGGACTTGGCGAGGTCGATGCGCAGGGCGCCGCGGTAGCACAGCCAGCCGAGCAGGACGGCGGTGACCAGGCCGAGGGCGGCCCCGGCCAGTGGCGGCGGCCTGGGTGGCCTGGACGGCGGGCCGGATGAGCAGGGCGGTCTCCAGTCCCTCGCGGCCCGCGGCGAGGAAGGTGGTGACGGCGAGGACCAGGGTGCCGAGCGCGGCGGCGGAGTCGCCCTTGCCCTGGAGGTCGGACTTGAGGTGGCGGGCGGTGCGGCGCATCCAGAACACCGTCCAGGTCACCAGGGCCACCGCGATGATCGACAGGGTGCCGCCGAGCGCCTCCTGCGCCTCGGAGCTGAGTTGGCTGGACCCGTACTTCAGCCGACGGCGGTCTCCGCCACTGTCCTCGGTGGGCGCGTCGGTGGGCGCGGTGGCGGCGGTGCCGCTCGGCCCGTGGGTGGAGTACCGCCGCAAGCGGCCGGTGCTGATCGCGACCGACCTGGTGTGGTTCGGCGCACTCACCTTCCTGTAGCTCCTGCTGGTCTCGGTGGTCGTCACGGCGGCCGACATCACCTTCCGCGCCGCCTTCGGCTCCTATCTGAAGACACTCGCGCCGCCCGACGCCCTCCTCGCCGCGGGCGCCCGGTTCGAGTCGACGGCTTGGACGACCACGATCATCGGACCGCCGCTGGACGGCAGTGCGATCGGCCCCGCAGCCCGAGCCCGTCCCGGCCCGCGCCTGACGCGCCACCGCGGCCGTCCCGCGTCGGGTGGCGGTGCCCGGCGCGCGCGGTACCGCCCGGGCGCTCAGCATGGACGATCCGCATCACCGCCGCCACACCACCTCCCGCTGACCTGACGTCAGTCCGGTACCGGACACTGGCGCTGCCCACCACCGCGCCCCCGCGTCCAGCGATGGCAATCTCCGCCCACACCGTCGGGACAACAGTCGGATCACCGGCGTCTTGGCTAGACTCCGGCGTTGAGGAGGTTTGAGAGTGGTGGCTCATTGATCGGTACACAGATCGCCGGCTATCAGGTCGAACGCGAGATCGGGCGCGGAGGGTCGGCCGTGGTGTATCAGGCGAGAGATCTACGACTGAACCGCACGGTGGCATTGAAACTGCTTGCGCCTCAGCTGGCGCAGAATGACGATTTTCGTCGACGGTTCATCCATGAGTCGCGCGTGGCTGCCGCCATCGACCATCCGCATATCGTGCCGATCTTTGCAGCAGGCGAAGCCGACGGTCTCCTGTACATCGCCATGCGCTATGTCGACGGGCTGGATCTGGGGGCCCTGGTCGACCGCGACGGCCCGCTCCCCGTCATGGCAGCGGTGCGCATCGCTACCCAGATGGCGTCGGCACTGGATGCGGCGCACGAGCATGGGCTCGTCCACGGGGACGTCAAGCCCGGAAACATCCTGGTCGCCAGGAGCAACAGCATCGAAGATCCCTACTATGCGTACCTCACGGACTTCGGCACGGCGGAATCGCCGGGCGGCCCAATTGCGGCTGGCGCATTCGTGGGCACCGTCGAGTACGTCGCGCCCGAGCAGATCACCGGCGACCCCACAGGCGAGAGGGCGGATCTGTACAGCTTGGCGTGCGTTGTCCACGAAATCCTGGCCGGTGAGTCACCTTTCCGGCGCGACGACTCCTTGGCCGAGTTGTGGGCACACCTGTACGATCCCCCGCCGGACCTGTCCCTGCAGTGCCCAGGGCTCGCGCCGGCTGTCGACGGCGTGATGGCGAAAGCATTGGCGAAGCCTCCTGAGCATCGCTACGGATCGTGTGGGGAGTTCGCGGCCGAGTTGCTTGCCGCGGCATGCATCTCGGAGACCGACTCCCCTGCGTAAGGAGAGGCGAGCAGTTCGAGCAGTCGGCACGCAAGGCGTCATGATGCGCCGTCCGGGCGACATGCGGGAGGGCTGAGAGGCCGCGGCGGTCTCCAAGATCTGATCATCGGGCATGCTGAACCGGTGACCCGTGGACGCTGGTGGCAACGCCGATCGCGGAATCCAAGCGGTCGGTACGCACCGGATCTGTGGCCCGTGTGGATCGTGGCCGGCCTTGCCGTCACCGTGGTGTGCGTCGCCGGAATCGGGGCGTACTGGCTCGTGAGCCACCTCACGGAAGGCGCGGCCGACGCGTCGAACCCTGCAGACGCCATCAGGCTCACCCTCGCCATCCTGACGGTCATCGGCGCGGTGCTCACCGGCGTCTACGCCTACCGCAAGCAGCGAATCGCCGAGGGGGACGCCCACCGCGCGGACGCCACCCAGTTCGCCGAGCGCTACTCCACCGCCGCCGGCCAGCTCGGCCATGAAACACCAGCCGTACGCCTCGCCGGCGTCTACGCGATGACCCAGCTGGCCGACGACTGGGATGAACAACGCCAGGTCTGCATCGACGTTCTCTGCGCCTACCTGCGCATGCCCTATGAGTGGGATCCCGAGTCGGACAAGTACCGAAAGGGAGAACGGGAGGTCCGGCACACCATCATCCGAGTGATCCGCGACCACCTTCAAGGATCGCAGGAGCGGCGGTCGTGGTCGGGTTTCACTCTTGATTTCACGCGGGCGACCTTCGACGGAGGCGACTTCTCCGACAGCCACTTCCGCGGAAACGTCTCCTTCTCCGATACCGAGTTCATCGGCGACTCGTTCAGCTTCGACGGCGCGCGATTCAGCGACGGCGTGGTCGACTTCCGTGGCGCACGCTTCGACATCGGTACGATCAGCTTCGACCGCGCTCGCTTCGACGGCGGCACCGTCGACTTCGGCCAGGCAAGGTTCAGCAGCGGCATCCTCGCCCTCCGCGGCGCCGTGTTCGATCCGTCCGGTATCGCCACGTTCCACCACGCGCAGTTCAGTGGCGGGACGGTCGACCTGGACGACGCCCAGCTCAACGGCGGCACGGTCGACTTCAGGTACGCGCAGTTCTCCAACAGCACGGTCAACCTCAACCGTGCCGTGTGCGCCGACGGGTCACTCGCCTTCAACCGAGCGCACTTCACAGGTGGTACGACCAGCTTCGACCATGCGCAGTTCAGCGGAGGCGCGGTTGCCCTCGACGATGCTGAGTTCACTGACAGCACGGTCAGCTTCTACGCGACACGGTTCACCGGCGGAACCCTCACTTTCGACTACGGACAATTCACCGGCAGCACGGTCACCTTCCACCACGCACGGTTCGTCGGGGGCGGGGTCGCGCTGGGCCACGCCAGGTTCACCGGCGGCACGCTCTCGTTCGTTCGCGCCCAGGTGACCGAAGGTGTCCTTACCTGCGATGAAGCGCAGTTCAGCGATGTCAGCATCCGATGGGGGCGCGTCCGGCCACAAGAGGGATGGACGGCGTGACCGGCGGGGCCGCGCGGTGTGGCCGGGGCTGGATGATCACGAGCCCGCCCACGGGCGCGATCACACGGCCGACTCGGGCCTGAGATGTTCGCCGCTCACACCTGCATGGCCCGTAGCCGGCCAGCCTCTTGCTGGAGTGCGGTGACGCCGGGCCTGGGGGAGGCCTGCGGCCTCCAGCACGGTGGCGATCCGGTCGATGGTGCCCGGGACTCCCGCGATGCCCTGGGCCGCTCTGGACGAAGTACAGGATCGTCCGCAGCTCGATCCAGTACGCGTAGGACTCGCCCTGGAGTTGCGGTTCCACCGCGCCCAACACCGCGCGACCGAGTTCGTGCAGTGGAAGCATCGCGGACAACAAGTTGACAGACGGGTCCTGCAGGCTGTCCATCCGTGGCTGCTGCACCCGTACGAACACCACCGGCAGGAAGGATGTCCCATCCTCAAAGATCCGGTACTCCGGCATCGGATCTGGCGGCGGAGCATCGGGGTTGTCGTCGCTGCGGAGCACTGCTGGCAGGATCTGCGGCGTGGACACACGCGAATGGCCCGCCGATGCGCGCACGGGCACCCCGGTGGACGAGGTGCTCCGCTGCCTGCGGGAGCGGCTGCCCGCGCTGGTGGTCGAGCGCGGGGTGGACCGGGCGGGGGCCGACGGCGACAGCTTCTTCGTACGGCTGGCGAGCAACCCCGAAGCGGTCGAGGTGGAGTGCGGGCCGGGCGGACGGCCGCCGTTCGTGGTGTCCGACGAGTACTCCTGGATCGACGCGCCGGACGCGGCCGTGGCGGCGGTCCACCAACTCATCAGGGCCTGACGGACCGGCCGCCCGGGCGGGAGGGCGCCCACTGGCGCCACTCCGCGTCCGGGCGCGTCGGCCGGTCAGCTCGGCGACTGGGCGGCGTGCAACTCGACGACGTTCCGGTCCGGTTCGTACTCCTCGACGGCATGTCCGTCACCGGTCGCGGGGCGCTGGTGGCGCAGCAGGGCGGCGACGGTGAGCGCGGCGAGGGCCGCGGCCAGGGCCGCGCCGTACAGGGCCAGGTGCATGCCGTCGACGAAGGCGATGCGGGCGTGGTCGGCGACGGGGCCGCCGATGGTGCTCGCGGCCGCGAGGGAGGAACGGGCGGCGTCGGCCAGGTGCGGGGGCAGTGCGTCGGGCAGCTGCAGGTGGCTGCGGTAGGCGGCGCTGAGCATGCTGCCGAGCACCGCGATGCCGAGCGCGCCGCCGAGTTCGCGTGACAGGTCGTTCATGGCGGAGCCGATGTTCTGCAGCGAGCGGGGCAGCGAGTCGGTGATTGCGGTGGTGGCGGGCGTCATCGCGAGGCCCATGCCGGCGCCGAGCGGGACCAGTCCGGCGGCGATCAGCCAGTACGGGCTGTCGGCGTCGAGCCGGGCGAGTACGGCCATGGCGAGGGCGACGGCCAGCAGGCCCGCCACCCAGGGGCCGCCGAGGCCGAACCTGGCGGTCAGCCGCGGGGTGAGGCGAGCGGTCGGGACCATGGTCAGCGCCATCGGGAGCATCGCCACCGCGGCCATCAACGCGCTGTCGCCGCGCACCAGTTGGAGGTACTGCATCATCACGAAGATGTAGCCGAAGAAGACGAAGAACTGGAGCATCACCGAGAGCGCACCGGCGGCGAACCGGCGGTTGCGGAACAGCCGCGGGTCCAGCAGCGGGTGGGGCCGGCGCAGCTCCCAGAGCACGAAGCCGGTGAGCACGGCGAGCCCCGCGGCGATGCCGCCGAGGGTGGCGGGGTCGGCCCAGCCCCGGGTGGGTGCCTCGATCACGGAGTACACCAGGGCGACCAGGCCGACCACGGCGAGCAGCGCGCCGGTCCTGTCCAGGCGCGGCCGGCCGGGCTCCGCCGACTCCGGGACGAACAGCAGGGTGCCGACCAGGGCGGCCAGCGCGACGGCGAGGTTGAGCAGGAACACCGAGCGCCAGGACCACTGCTCCAGCAGCACGCCGGAGGCGAACAGGCCCACCAGGGCGCTGGCGCCCGCGACGGCGGCCCAGATGCTGACGGCGCGGGCCCGTTCGGCGCGCGGGAAGGTGGTGGTGATCGTGGACAGGGTGGCCGGCATGACCAGGGCGGCTCCGACGCCGAGCAGCCCGCGCAGGGCGATCAGCGCGCTCGGGTCGGTGGTGAGGGCGGCCAGTCCGGAGCCTCCGCCGAACAGGGCGAGTCCGACGAGCAGGGCCCTGCGGCGGCCGAACCGGTCGCCGAGGGCGGCCGCGGGCAGCAGGAGCGAGGCGAACACCAGGCTGTAGGCGTCGATGATCCAGGAGAGCTGGGTCTGGCTCGCGTGGGTCTCCCGGGCCAGGTCGGGCAGGGCGACGTTGAGGGAGGCCATGGCGGCGACCACGGCGCCGAGGGCGAGGCAGGTGACGGCGAGGACGAGGCCGTGCCGGGCCTGCGGCGCAGGCGCGGAGGCTTGGACTGCTTGCATCGGATTCTTCTTCCTGGAGGCGGATCCGGACGGGTCCGGCTACCTGTGCTCCAGGCTGGCCGCGGCGGTCCGCGGATTTCCAGGGCGATGAATTCTTCCCGGGCCCGCGGTGCAGGCGTTGGGCCGCGCCGACCCGGCCGAGGGCCTCCACGCCACCCTTCCCACCTGGGCCGTTCCGGTACGTACGGCGTGATGGTGCGGCGCGCGCCGGCTCGGGTGCGGTCAGAAGTCGGCACTTGATGAAATCCGGGCCACCCGCCCGCGGCTCAGCTCCCGGGACGGGCGCGGCGCCGGTCCCCCGCCGCGGCGGGACGGGCCGACGGGCGCGATGCGGGGCCCTCGAGGGCGCGGCGCAGTGGTGGGCCCAGGTGGCGGACCACTTCGTCGGGGGTCATCGAGGCGACGGGTTCCAGCCTCAGCAGGTAGCGGGTGGCGATGATGCCGGCCATCTGCGAGCAGAAGGCCGCTGCCCGCTGCCGGGCGCCGGTGCCGCCGATCCGGGCCGCGATGCGGTCGACGATCTCGCGTTCGACGGCTTCTCTGACCAGGGCGGCGACGGTGTCGTCCTGGACCGCGTTCTTGAACATGGCCAGCAGGGTCGGGCCGGTGTCGGGGCCGTCCCAGACGGCGAGCAGGCCGCGCAGGGCACGCTGCGGGAAGGTGGCCGGGTCGCCGGCCAGGATGGTGGCGAGGACGTCGGCCGGGTTGACGGCCAGCGCGAGGGCCGCGCCGAACAGGCCCTTCTTGGAGCCGAAGTAATAGCTGATCAGCGCGGGGTCGACGGCGGCCTCGACCGCGATGGACCGCAGGGTGACGGCGTGGTAGCCCTCGGCCAGGAAGCGGCGGCGGGCGGCGTCGAGGATGGCGGCGCGAGTGTCCGGGCTGCCGGGCCTGCGTCCGCGAGGTGAGGTGTCGTTCATCGGCACGGCCATGGTAGGGCCGGTCCGACAATTCCCGTCGCGAGCGCGCGGGAGTGGCCGGGACCGGACCGACGGCCTTCGGCCGCCGGGCCGCCGGGCACCGGGCTTGCGGTGGTGACCGTGACGGCACCACCATCGGGGGATGTTCGAGTTGCTACCGAAAACGGGTCTCGCGCTGCCGGCCGGTGCCGGGGTGCTGCGGTTCGGCGGGTCCGAGCGGGAGTCGCAGTGGGCGGTGGCCACGCTGGCGGATGTCCGTACGACCTGGGTCTGCCAGGCCGGTTGGGCGTTCTGGGCCTGCTACCAGGGCCTGGAACTGCTCGCGTACGGCGATGTCACCGACCGGCTCGGCCGCGGTGACCACGACCGCCCCGGCCTGGCCGCCGTCCGGCTCGGCCGGTACGGCACCGCGCCGGGCGGGCCGTCCGCGGCGCCGGTGGTCCTCGACGGCGTCGACCTGTTCGGCTACCCGGCCGACGAGGTGCTGGCCGCCCTGGATCCGTCCGACCGCCCGGGCGTCCGGCTGCCGTCCGCCGGGACCTCGACGGGCTATCTGCCGGAGGTGTGGTTCTCGGCCCACTGAGGGCGGAGGCGAGGGCCCCGGCCGTTGGGCGGAGAGGGCAGGATTCGAACCTGCGTGGGCACCCGAAGGCACCCGATCCGGGCCCGAAGGCCCTGGTCCCCGATCAACCACTCCGGGCACCTCTCCCAGCTCCCGGCCCCGGGGTCCGCCCCCGGCGCCGTTCACGTGCACCACTCTGCCCGCGACCGCTGACCCCGCCCTGACCCGCACCTGACGGGACGGCACGCCGGGCGCCCGGCACCGACCGGGAAAACCGGTTTGCCGGGCGGGGCTGCCCTGGGTAGCGTCCCGGTCCGTGATGCCGACCCTGCGCACCGCGCGCCTGCTCCTGGACCCGTACGTCCCCGCGGACGAGGAGGACTTCGTCGCGCTCTTCCAGGATCCGCGGGTGTCGCGGTGGATGGGTGAGGGCACCGCTGCGGAGCATGAGGACCGGGCCCTGTTCGGCCGGATCTTCAGCAAGGTGTACGCCGGGGACCTGTTCGCCGTCTGGGCCGTCCGCCGGGACGGGCTGCTGGTCGGGCACGCCGAGATCAAACCGACCGAGGCGGTCGGCGGCCACGAGATCGTCTACGCGCTGGCGCCGGGAGCCTGGGGCTCGGGCCTCGGCACCGAGTTGGCCGAGGCACTGGTGGCGTACGGCTTCGACGTCCTCGGCCTGTCCGAGGTGCACGCGACCGTGGCCGCGCCCAACCTCGCCTCGCTGGCGCTGCTGCGCCGGATCGGCTTCGAGCACGTCCGCGACATCACCGAGGACGACGGCAGCACCACGCACGTACTGACGGCCCGGGCGACGCCCGGCCTCGACACCACGGTCCCGGCCGGCGCCGCCACCTCACCCGGGAAGTAGCACGGAACCGGTGCACCATTCGGACCCGAGGGTCGGGCCCGGGAAGCACGCCGGGCCCCGAAGTGACCGCGTGTCATCGCAGGTCCTCGCAGCCTCGAGGTCGCGTCCTCCCGGGCCCCGGCCCTCCGGGGCCGTTCACCGATCAGCCGCAGTGCTCCCAGCCGGACGCCCAGCGGATACCCTCCGCGGAGCCGCCCCACGAGATGCAGGTGTTGGCGGCGCTGAGCTTGGCCGGGCCCGCGTAGTAGTTGTAGTAGCCGCCGTCGGCGGCCTCCTTGAGGTCGCTCTGCCGCTCGATGTTCACCCGCAGGTCGTAGGTCCTGGTCCCGTTCGGGCTCCGCACCCAGGTGACGGCACAGTTGCTCGACCCGTTGTAGAACAGGTAGACGTCGGCCACCGAGCCGAGGGCGTGGTGGTCGATCTGGTAGTAGCCGCTGCCGCAGGCCCCGCTCGGCGTCGTGGCCGCCTCGGCCGGAGCGGCCACCGACACCATTCCCGCGGCGACACCCAGAGCGCTGAGCGCGAGGGCCACCGCCCGCTGTGACTTGTGCATGAATCCCCGTTTCGTACCTGGCTGTTGGAATCTGCCGCAGGCACGATAGCAGCGACCAAGATCGTCCTGCTACGGGTCCGCGGCCGGGAAGAATTGACGTCTCATCAGCTACTCGACGGGCCCTCACCGCCACGTCACCACCTCAGTCCCGAGGCGGTGCCGGCCCCCACGCCTAACCGATCTCGACCACACGGGCCCAGGCGGGCGGGGTGTCCGGTACGTAGTCGGGGTTGTCCTCGCTCCAGGACCTGATCCTGCGCCCGGCGAACAGGCCGACGACCGTTCGGCA
The DNA here is from genome assembly GCF_040651175.1 of Kitasatospora sp. NPDC048540. NCBI lineage: Bacteria > Bacillati > Actinomycetota > Actinomycetes > Kitasatosporales > Streptomycetaceae > Kitasatospora > Kitasatospora sp. NPDC048540. The sequence continues at coordinate 14,537 of NZ_JBEZIR010000023.1, read as the reverse complement.
CGGCGGCCGGGTCGCGGGCCAGGGGGTCTGACCGTCGGTCAGGACCACGATCACGTCCGGTGGCACCTGGGCGTGCAGGGCTCGCGCGAAGCCCGTCCGCAGGTCGGTGCCGCCGCCGCCGATCAGTGTGATGCCCTCCGCCTGGCAGAGCGGGTGCGCAACCCGGGCGGCCGCGTCGCACGAGATGACGCTCACCAGGTCGCGGCGCCCGCCCACCGCGCGGGAGATCGCGGCGACCTCCAGCAGGGCACTGCCCAGTTCGGCGTCGCTGACCGACCCGGAGGTGTCGATGACCACCGAGACCCTGGGCGGACGCCGCCGCAGGCTGGGCAGGACGACACCGGGCAGCCCGGCCGAGCGCCGCGACGGCCGGCCGTAGCTGTAGTCCTCGCCCGCGCCGGGTCCGGAAGCTGCCGACCGGACCGCCGCCCCGAGCAACTCCCGCCACGCCTGCGGCGGATGGAACGCCTCGTCCGCCCAGCGACGCCAGGCCTTCGGGGTGTCCCCCGGGCGCGCGGTGATGCCCTGCGCCACCCGGAACCGGACCGCGTCGCACTCCTGCGCGCTGAGGCCGTGGGCACCGTCCGGACCGAGGTCCCACTCCCTTTCCAGCCCGTCGGCGCCGCTGCCGCAGTCCAGCCAGTCGAGGAACGCCGTCCGCGGACCGAGCTGGAACAGCCGCAGGTACTCCTCCATCAACTGCCCCTCGGGCAGCCCGAGGAGTTCGGGCCGGACGGCGCCCGCGGGGCTGGGCAGGCCGTCACCGTAGACGTCGTCGTTGATCTCGCAGTCCGCGGCGATGTTCATCCGCAGCCGCTCGCCCCGGCCGGTCAGCCCCCGCTCGCGTGCGACCCGGTCGCCGCGCCCGTGGTGGTCGCGCAGCAGGTGGGAAACCTCGTGCACCCAGACGCCGGCCAGTTCCTCCACCGGCGTCCGGGCCACGAAGCCCGGTGAGACGTAGCACCGCCAGTACCGGTCGACGGCCATCGTCGGCACCCGCCGTGACTCCACGACGGTCAGCGCGAAGAGTGCCGTCGCCAGGTAGGGCCGCACCCGGACGGCGTACAGCCGGGCGGCATGGAGCTTCTCGAGGTCGAGCGTTCCCGGCCCGTCCTCGTTCGCGTTCGCCTTCGCGTTCCCCGGCCCACCGGGCCCCTCCCGGCCCGGCCGGGGCCCAGTTACGGTGCGAGGTCCCGGTACGGTGCGGGGTCCCGGTACGGGCCTGGCGGCTGCCGCCGGTACGTCCCGGGTCACCGGCCGGCCTCCGCGCCGGCTGCGACCCTGGCCGCCGCACGGTCGGCCCGCCGGGACACGGAGACCGCCCCGCCCAGCCGTTCGATCGTGGCCGGGACCTCCCAATCCTGCCGGCGCAGCGCCGCGAGGGTGGTCGCCGGGACGACCAGCAGGTCCGGGGCGCCGGTCTCGATCGCGCGGGCGAACAGGGTCCAGGCCGCGTCCCAGCGGGACTTCTCGGGGCGGTGGGCGACCGCCGCCACGACGCCGTCGAGGGTGGCCTGGCGCAGGTCGCCGCGTTCGGGCAGCACGGCGCCCGCCGGGTCGGCGAGGAGTTCTTCCGGGTCGGGGAGGTCCATCCGGTCCAGGGCGGCCAGCAGTTCGAGCCCGGGGCCGTCGCCGACGGCGCCCCGGACCAGCAGTGACAGGGCGTCGCGGGAGGAGTCGGACGCGGTCGCGAAGGCGATCAGGCACACGGCCATCTCCCAGCTGCGGGGGGACGGCCAGGCGCCGCCCCGGCGGGCCTCGCTGCTGGGGAGCCGGTGGACCAGGGCGGGGCGCGCGGTGAGCAGTCCGCAGACCGCTCGGCGGGCCCGGTCCACCGCCTCGCCCGACCGCCGCGGGTCGAGCCGCGGCAGGGTGGCCCGCGGCCAGGTCCCGCCGAGGCCGCGGACGACGACCTCGTGGTCGTGGGTCCACTGCAGATGGACGAAGCGGTTGGCCAGCGGCGGGCTGAGTTCCCAGCCGTCGGCGGCCGAGGACCGCGGGTTGGCGGCGGCCACGATCCTTACGCCGGGCGGCAGTTGCAGTGCGCCGATGCGCCGTTCCAGGACCAGGCGCAGCAGCGCGGCCTGGACGGCGGGCGGTGCGGTGGACAGCTCGTCCAGGAACAGCAGTCCGCGCCCGGCCCGGACCAGGCGGACCGCCCAGTCCGGCGGGGCCATCGGGACGCCCTGCTCGGCGGGGTTGTCGCCGATGACGGGCAGGCCCGAGAAGTCGGACGGCTCGTGCACGCTGGCGATCACCGTGGTCAGCGGCAGGTCGAGGGCGGCGGCGAGCTGGGTGAGCGCCGCGGTCTTGCCGATGCCGGGCTCGCCCCACAGCAGGACGGGGAGGTCGGCGGCCACCGCGAGGGTGAGCGCCTCGAGTTGGGTGTCGGGGCGCGGTTCGGTGGTGGTCGTTCGGAGCAGGGCGAGCAGCTCCCCCGCGATGTCGAGCTGGGAGGGCGGGGTGGGCGGAGTAGGCAGGGAGGGCGGGATGGGCTGCCGGTTTCGGTCGGCGGCGGGGGCTTCGGGGGTTTCTGGGTATGCGAACGGGGTGCCGGTGGGCATGTTTGATCACCTGTCGGGTCGTGGCGCGTGGAAGGTGGGTGGAGTGCGTGGCCGGGTGGGTCAGCGGCCCGACGCGTGGCGCGGGTGTGCGCGGTGGACGTGGGGGCGGGGACGGGCCGGGTCCGTACGGTCCGGGCGCGGGCGGTCGGCGGACGGCCCGGCCAGGCCCGCCCGGAACAGCCCGTGGGTGATCCGCTGCTGCGCGGCCGCCTCGAGTTCGTCCCGCAGCTCGCCGCTGCGCAGGAGCGCGGCGGGCCCGAGCAGTCCCTCGACGACGGCCAGGGCCCCGGCGATGTCGCCGTGGTCGAGGCGTTCGCGGACACCGGCCAGACACTCCGGGCGCCGGTGGGCTTCGTCGATGGCCTGCAGGCAGGGCAACGGGGTGCCCGTCAGGGCGGCGAGCAGTTCCTCGCGGCGGACCTCGTCCGGGTGGTGGTCCATCGGGGCGAGGACCCCGTCGACCAGGCCGATCCGGTGCCGGGCGCCCCGGCAGTCCACGAGGTGCGGCGCACCCGGCCCTTCCCGATGCCCGGACCGGGCGCCGGACCGGGTGGCGGACCGGTCGGCCGGCGCGTCGGGCGGCGGCCGGTCCGGTACGAGTGCGGCGGCGACCAGCGGGTGCAGCCGGCCGGGCCCGATCGCGCCGGCCCGGAGCAGTTCCAGGTCGGGCGGCACCCAGGTGGCGGCCTCGGGCAGGACGGGCAGCACGGACGCACTGCCGTCGCCAGGCGCACCCGCGATCCGCAGCACGGGCGGGCCGGAGAGCTCCGGGTGCGGGTGCGGGTCCGGGTCCGCCAGGTCCAGCACTAGGCGGTGCCGGGCGCCGAGCCGTACGGTGACGGCGCCCCCGGACCTGCCCTCGTCGTGCAGCAGGATCCGGGCCTCGTCGGCCCACCGGTCGACGTTGCAGCCGATCCCGCTCGGCACCGTGCCGTCGGTCGGCGGGTGACCGCCCGCGGGTGGGCGGTCGGCCCCGGAGCGGGTACGCAGTTCGGGGGCCCGGCGCGCGTCCCAGAGGTGCCGGTGCAGGTCGAGGCGGAACCGGCGGTCGGGCCGCGGATGCGGGTGTGGGTGCAGGTTCGGGTGTCTCGAGGAGTCGGCTGCGGACCGGGGTCCGTGCCACAGGGCGAGACTGATCCGCTGGCCGGCATCGGCCCAGGCCGGGGCGGTCCGGACCACCAGGTGTACCGGGAGCCGGCTGTCCCGGTCCGCAGCCTGGTCGTACCGGGCCAGCGAGACGGTCAGGCCGGGGCGCAGCAGTCCGTCGGGGGCGATCCGCGGCATGTGCCAGCGCAGCAGGTCGGGTGCCAGATGCCGGAGGTCCGTACGGATCCGGGCGGCGAGTTCCCGGCCGTGTGTGCGCGCGAGGCGGCGCAGGTCGAGGTCGACGTCGATGCCTGCGGCGGCGTATGCCGCCGCCCAGTCACCCGCCGAGCGGCGGGCGGTGGCGGCTTCGATCATGGAGGGCGGCACGGCGAACTCGCGCACGCGCAGCCAGAAGGAGAGGCGGGTATCCCTGTTCGCGGTCGTGGTGAGCATCAGCACTCACCTTGCGCGGACGGGACCCCCGATCTGAGAGCAGGAGAAGTGATCATCGCGGGCAGCATAGCGTCACTCCCGCTCACCGCACCAGGCAATTCCGGTACCCGATCCCGGAGGCCGCGCCGGCTCCGCACCGGGTCCGCGCCCGGCCCGTCGCCCCGGCCTGCACGGCGCTAGCATCGGTCCCATGATCGTATGGCTCAACGGCACCCACGGTGCGGGCAAAACGACGACCAGCGCACTCGTACAGCAACTACTCCCCGATTCACGGGTGTTCGATGCCGAGAAGGTCGGCGAGACGCTGATGGACATCACGCCGGGGCTGCCCCGGACGGACAACTTCCAGCACTGGCCGCCGTGGCGGACGCTCGTGGTCGAGACCGCCCGGCGGGTACTCGACTACACCGGTGGCACGCTGGTGATGCCCATGACCGTCCTGGTCGAGGAGTACTGGCGCGAGATCAGTGCGGGCCTGGCCCACCACGGCATCCCGGTACGGCACTTCGTCCTCCACGCCGACCAGGACACCCTCCGTGGGCGTATCGCGGGCGACACCGTCGTCGGCCCCAACTCCCCGTTCCGTCTCAAATACCTCGAGCCGTACGCCGAGGCGGCCCGTACCTGGCTGCACGCCGAGGCCGAGGTCGTCGACACCACGCACCTCACGCCCGCCCGGGCCGCCCAGCGGATCGTGGAGTCCGTCAGGAACTGAGGCCCGCACGGTGGGGATGCGCCCGGCCGACGAGCACGCGTTCGGCCATCTCCCTGATCGCCTGGGCCAGTTCGGCGGGAGCGGTGCGGTGGGCGACGTGGCCGTGGCCGGCCAGGGTGAGGACCCGTGCGTTCGGCAGGACGGCGGCCAGGTGGGCCACCCGCTCCCGCAGGTGCGCCGGGCTCCGGTCCCCTTCGAGCAGGGTGGTCGGCAGGTCCAGGGCACCGAAGCGGGCGACGCCGATGCCGAGACGGTCGACGGCCTCCACGTCGGCGAGCTGCGCGGGCGCCCTGGCCGCCAGTAGCTCCTGTCCGCCGGGTGCGGCGGCCAGGGCGTCCACCACGTCCGCCGACATGCGGACGATGTCGCGCAGTTGGATCCGTACGGCCTCGGCCGGGTCACCGGCGGCGAGTGCGGCCCGTGCGCGCCTCGCCGCCCGGCCGCCGACCAGTGACCGTGTCGGCATCGGCGGCTCGTAGAGGAACAGCCCGGCGAACGCCGCCGGTGCGAGCAGCGCCGCTTCCAGGGCGGCGACGGCGCCCGACGAGTGCCCCACCAGGAGCACCGGCCGGTCGAGCGCCCCGGCGACGGCCAGGATGTCCGCGGCCTCGACCGCGACCGAGTGCGTGGGCTCGATGACGGCGCCGGGGACGTAGATCCGACGGTCCATCCGGACGACGCGGAAGTCGCCGGTCAGCGTCCGCGTCACCCCGCCCCAGGAGGTGGCCCGTTCACCGCCCCCGTGCACGAGCAGCAGGGTCGGACCGCGGCCGTCGTCGAGAGCGGTGATGCGCGTGCCGTCGGCCGATGTCGCACGGAACTCAGTCATGTCCGCGAGCATGCACCATCGGTCCCGCGCCCCCTCACCTGGGGCTCGCTCGTGCAGGGGGCCGGCCGATCAGCGGTTCGCGTCGAGCAGTGCTTCCCCGAGGTCGGTCAGGACGTGGCGGACGCTCTGGCCGACCCGGTCGGTCCGCAGCAGCGCGCTGTCGCGCAGGACGGTGGTGTGCTGGCTGACCGCGGCGGGGCTGCAGCCGATGTGGCGGGCGAGCTCTCCGGTGGAGTGCAGGCCCCTCTCGGCGATGGCGGTCAGCACGGCGGTGCGGGTGCGTCCCAGCAGGGGGACCAGACCGCGTACCGGAACGATGTCGTCCCGGCCCAGCAGGGCCTGACTGCGGATCGGGTAGCACAGGGTGGGCCGGCCGTCGGGGGTGTTGTAACCGGCGACCACCGGGTGGGCGGAGCCGAACACGGTGGGCTGCAGCAGCAGACCGCGCCCGTTGAGGTGGACGTCGACGTCGTCGGGGCGCAGCACGTCCACCTCCAGCACCGGGGACTTCCACCGGACGCACGGGTGCAGGGAGTCGAACAGGTGCTGCATGCCGGCGGCGGCGCTGTGCGCGGTCCGGGCCCGGTCGGCCGCGACGAGTGTGTGGATCTGGGACCGGAACGGGTCGATCGCGGTGGCCTGGTAGCCGCCCAGGGCGCGGCCGAACAGCGCGCGGGCCCCGAGGTCCTCGTCGGCGAGGCGGCGCGCGAACGGCGTCAGCGGCCGGAACTTGGCCAGGAACTCGATGTAGGCGCGGCGGTGCGCCAGGTCGGGTCCGGTGGCCGAGGCCGCGGTCGCCCGGGGGTCGGGCTCGATGTGGTCGGTCAGGAAGGCCGGCAGCACCGTGGGCGCGCACAGGTCGCCCAGCAGCAGGCTGTGCGGGTCCCACCTGTGCTGCAGCGTCCGCCGCCACTGGCGAAACCGCAGGTCGTTCGCGCCGGCGTCCAGCACCCGCAGGCTCAGCACGGTCTCCAGGGCCAGGTCGGGGGCGGTGGCCAGCCGGGTGTCGGCCAGGTCGTCGATGGTGAAGTGAAGCCTGAGCACGGTTCCCCCCGGTCCGCCGACAGCTCGAGCACATCACTGTATACCCGTGTGACCACGGGTTTTAAGGCCGGTGTGAACAGCTCGTGCGCCGGTCGGCGCAGGGGGCAAGGTTGGTCCCGCCGCCCCCGCAGCAGCGGGGATCGCGGCGCCGGCCGACCGGCGAAATCCCTGACGACGTCAGCACCGAGGAGAAGCATGTTCAACCGACGCAGGACCTCCACCGTCGTGGCAGCGCTCGCAGCCCTGCTGCTGTCCGGTGGTGCGGTGGCAGCCACCGCACAGGCGGGCACCAACGACAACAACAACGGTGTCATCCGCCGCAACGGGGTGGCCCAGAGCATGTTCTTCGGCAGCAGCTGTCCGTCCGGCAGCTTCTGCATGTTCGCGCACACCCAGTACGACAACTTCCACACGTGGGCGTTCCCGACCTCGTGCAACCACTACACCATGGACTACTGGAACGCCCACGGCTCCTGGGTCAACAACTCCGGCCACATCATCTGGTTCCGCGGGCCCGGCGGCGAGATCGTGGGACACGCCAGCCCCGGCACGTCCTCGGCGGACACCGACTTCAACCCGGTCTGGAGCTTCGACATGTGCTGACAGGCCGCCCGTGAAACCTCGTCGGCCCGTGGCCGGTGCGGCACGGGGGCTTCGGACCGGAAACCCGGTTCTGGGTACGGCCGTTCGGATCGAGGTGGCATCCTGGCCTGCATGGCCGACCCCACCGATCCCCCGCTCGCCGATGCCGAACTGGCCGATGCCGAACTGGCCGCCTTCATCGCGGCCGTGCGGCAGGACCCCGGACCTCCGGCCCGTGCCATGGGCGCGGCGGAGCTGAGGCGGGCGCAGCGGCTCCGCGCCGAGGCGCGGCCCCCGGGCCCCGGGATCGCCCACATCGAGGACCTGACGGTCGGTCCGACGGCCGTGGGGGGCCGCCTCTACCGGCCGTCGGCCGCGATCGGTCCGTTGGTGGTGTTCCTGCACGGCGGGATGTGGACGATCGGCGATCTGGAGTCGCACGACCGGCTGTGCCGCAGGCTCGCGCTCGGGACCGGGGCGGCCGTGCTGAGTGTCGACTTCCGCCGGGCCCCGGAGCATCCGTGGCCGGCCGCCGTCGACGACTGCGTGGACGTCCTCCGGTGGGCGCTCTCCGGCGGGGACCCCCGTACCGGGGTCGCCGGGCCGACCCTGGTCATGGGGGACAGTTCCGGAGGGAACCTCGCCGCGCTCGCCTGCCTGCGCCTGCGCGACGGGGGCGGACCGCTGCCGGCCGCCCAGGTCCTGGCGTACCCCAACACCGATCTGACCCTCTCCCGTCCCAGCGCGCGGTCGAAGGCCACGGGGTGGGGCCTGACGACGGACGACGTCGCCTGGGGGGCCGAGCAGTGGGTGCCGGACCCGTCCCGGCTCGCCGACCCCGGGGTCAGCCCGCTGCACGCCGTCGATCTCGGCGGGCTACCGCCGACCGTCCTGGTCACCGCGGAGCACGATCCGCTCCGGGACGAGGGCGACGCCTATGCCGCGCGGCTGGCTGCGGCGGGCGTCGCGGTCGGCCACCGGTGCGAGGCCGGCATGGTGCACGGCTTCCTCACCCTCGACACCCTTTCGCCCGCCGCCGCGGCGGCGGGCGAGAGGGTGTTCGCGGATGTCACCGACCTGCTCGAGCGGATCGGCTGACGCTGCATCGAGCCACGGCGGCGACGGTCCGCCCGCACCGGGTCGACCGGCGCCCGTACGGGCGCCGCGCCCGGTGCTGTGCCGTTCCGGGCGCAGCTGCGGCGAGCGAGGCTGCCGCGACGGCGGCGCCGGTCACTGCCCGGTGACGCCGTCGACGGTGGCGAGCCACTGCGTGACGGTGGTGTCGATGAAGTCGTCGCTCGCTTCGGCGCGGTCGAAGAAGAGGCGGGCGAGCAGCGGTCCGTAGAGCAGGGTGTACTGCTCGGCGGTGATCTTCAGGCCGGACGGTTCGAGGAGTTCGTTGAGGGCGGCGTGGCGGTCCTCGACGATGCGTTGCAGGGCCTGGGCGCTGTCGGGGTCGTGGTCGGCCTGGGCCGCCATGGCGAGGGCGGCGGCCCGGGTGGCGGGGACGGTGATACCGGCGCGCAGGCTGACCAGCCACTCGGTGGCGACGGTCCGCACGTCGGTGCCGGGTTCGGGGTAGCCGAGGTCGGGGCCCTGCAGGGTGAGGTCGGAGAGCAGTGCGGCCCGGGTGGGCCAGTGCCGGTACATGGTCTGGCGGGTGACGCCGGCCCGTTCAGCCAGGAGCGCGTAGGTCAGCCCGGTGAGCCCGACCTCGGGCAGCAGCTCGCGGGCGACGGCGAGGATGCGTTCCCGGGTGCGCCGGACGCGGGGGTTGTCCGGGTTCGGCTGGCGGAGGTGCACGGGCGGCTTGGACGTCATGGGGTCCACCTTATCCAGGAATCACACACAGCGTGTGACGCGAACCACTCCACATCGGCTTCGCGTTTCATACAGACCGTGTGATACACCTGAAAGGGAAATCACACACGCCGGATGATTCCCGGTGGGTGCCCCGCCCCCTCTTCTGGAGGTCCCGATGTCCACCGCGATCACCTTCACCCGCTACGGCGGCCCTGACGTGCTCACCCTGGCCGAGGTCGATGCCCCCGAGCCGGGTCCCGGCCAGGTCCGGATCAAGGTCCGGGCCGTCGCCGTCAACCTGATCGACCTGAAGATCCGCTCCGGGATGATGGCCGGCATCATGCCGGTGGACTTCCCCCACCTGCCGGGCTGGGACGTGGCCGGCGTCGTCGACCGAGCCGGTGAGGGCGCCGCTGCCGAGGTCGGCGACGAGGTGTTCGGTGTCGCCGCCGCCGGCGGCTACAGCGAGTACGCACTGCTGGAGCGACCGGTCGCCAAGCCCGCGGAGGTCTCGTTCGAGACCGCCGCCGCCCTGGTGACCGTGGGCGAGACCGCGTACCGCGGCCTGCACCACCTGGACCTCGGCGCGGGCGAGACCCTGCTGGTCCACGGCGCTGGCGGCTCCGTCGGCACCCTCGCACTCCAGCTGGCCCTCGCCCGCGGTGTCAACGTGGTCGCCACCGCCGGCGCCCACGACCTCGACCGGCTCACCGCACTCGGCGCGACCGCGGTCGCCTACGGGGACGGCTGGGCCGGACGGGTGAAGGCTGCCGCGCCGCAGGGCGTGGACCGGGTGTTCGACGCCTCCGGTGCGGGCGTGCTCGCGGATTCGGTCGCCCTGACCGGGGACGCGTCCCGGGTGATCACCATCGCCGACATGGCCGCCGCCGAGCACGGGGTGCGGTTCACCGGCGCGGACCCCACCGACCGCTTCCCGCAGGCCCTTCCCGAGCTGGCCGACCGGGTCGCCGCCGGCGGGCTCGACCTGCCGATCGGAGCCACCTACCCCCTGGCCGAGGCCGCCCGCGCCCACGCCGACATCGAGGCCCGGCGCGCCCGGGGCAAGACCGTCCTCCTGCCCTGACCGAGGATCGCCGTCCCCGCCCGGCTCCCGCTCCACCTCGTACGGGAGCCGGCACGACGGCCCCACCGAATCCGCCTGCCCCGGCCCGTACCTCCTCGTCCTCCATGACCGGGCCCTGCCTCCCGCAACGGAGCAGAAACACCGGCCGCCCCTCCCGAAAGCGAGATCACTCATGTCCGCACGCGACCTCCCCGACGCCACCTACGCCCGCACCCGCCTCGGCTCCGGACCCGGCCTCGCCGTGGCCCACGGCGCCGGCAGCAGCTTCGCCGGCACCTACGGACCCGTCCTGGACGGCCTGGCCACCCACCACACCGTCGTCGGCGTCGACTACCCCGGCAGCGGTGGAACCCCCCGCGCCACCGCACCGCTGTCGCTGGACGCGATGGCCGACCAACTCGTCGCCGCCGCCGTCGCCGAGGGCCTGGAGACCTTCGCCCTGCACGGCTACTCGCTCGGCGGCCCGGTCGCCATCCGCGCCGCCGCGCGCCACCCCGAACGCGTCACCGCCCTCGTCCTGACCGCCACCATGGCCCACCCCAACAACCAGCAGGCCCTGACCCTCGGGGTCTGGGGCAGGCTCGCCGCCACCGGCGACCGTCACCTGGTCAGCGAGTTCCTCTTCCCGCACGCCCTCAGCCCCCAGGCCCTGGAGGCCATGCCCGCCGACCGACTCGCGCAGGCCGTCACCCATGCGGCGGCCGACATCGCGGACGGCACCCCCGAGCACGCCGAACTCGCCACCCGGATCGACGTCCGCGACGACCTCGAGGCGATCCGCGTCCCCACGCTGATCATCTCCACCACCGTCGACCACCTCGTCCCGCCCGCCCTGCACCGCCACCTCGCCGAGAACATCGCCGGCGCCCGGCTCGCCGAGATCCCCACCGGCCATCTGCCCATGGTCGAACGCCCCGAGGAGTGGCAGAACCTCATCACCACCTTCCTCGCCGAACACCGCGCCTGACCGAGCGGACAACGAACGGGCCGGCGGCCGGAGAACGACAGCAGGCGGACCGCCCGTCCCGAGCCGAACGCCGGTGTGCGGCACCGCCGTTGCCCGGCCCCTCGGATCCACCCGATCGGCCCACCGCACCCGCGCGTCCGCGGTCTCCGCCGCACCGCACCGGGCGCGCCGGACGGCCGCCGCCGGGGCCCGGCCTACGATGTCGGCCGTGACCAGCCATCGGCCCCACACCGAGCAGGAACCGCCCGCCCGAGCCGACCTGCTGCTCGCCTGGCAACGGGCGAAGGCCCGGTGGAGCTCGGACCCCACCGACCCCGACGCCTACACCGCGTTCATCCGGGCCGGCACCGCGCTCTACCGCCACCCTCCGCCCGCAGCGACGGCACCCGGCACCACTCCCCCGCCGCCCCGCGGGACACACCGCCCCGCCTACCTCCGGATGAGCCCGCTCGCCGGGCCGCCACAGCATCCCTGATCCAGCGTCACACAGCAGGCACCGAGCGGCCGTCGGGGCCCGCGGAGTCACGGAAGGTGACGCCGAGAACAGCGGTGGCCGACGGGCCCCGGCCCCCTCGAGCCGTACGCGGCGCGCGCGGTGCGTCAGGTGAGGGGCAGCAGCAGGACCGGGTCGGAGGTGGGGCCGGCCGAGCCGGCGGCCGGTTCGACGGTCACACCTGTGCCGCGGGCGCCGTCGAGGGGTCCGTCCAGGATCAGGCTGCCGTCGGAGTGGTGGAGCAGCCCCGCGGGCCGGGCGGCACCGCCGTCGTCCAGCCACAGCTCGTACGCCTTGCCGGCCGGCAGGGCGGGGAGGTCGGCGGCGAGGAAGGCGGCCCGGTCGCGGTGTTCGGACCGGACGGCAGTCGCGTCCGCCCCCAGGCAGTCGCGCAGCCGGATCAGTCCGTCGCGCATCCGGGTCTTGACCGTGCTGAGGGGGGCGTAGAGCAGGTCGGAGACCTCCCGGCAGGTGAGGCCGCGGTAGTAGGCGAGCGTGAGGGACTGCCGTTGCCAGGGCGCGGAGGTGAGGGTCACCGGCTCCGGCGCCGACTTAACCGTCAACGGCAGCGCCGAGATCGTCTGCGGCAACGTCCGGACCGCGAACGCCACGGTGTACCTCGTTGACACCGTCCTGATGCCGTCCTCGTGAACGACCGCCCGGAGCGTTCTGCCCCGCCGGACCTCCGACAGTCCGTCACACCAAGGCACCTGTCGGAGAAACGATTCGGCCCAGCCCGGTGCGATCGGCATACTTTCACGCCATGGACCTCGTGGAGAACGACCCCCGGCCGCACCACTACCAGTTCGCGCACAAGGTGCTCGCGGGCCTCGCCATGGACCTCGGGCCACGGATGCTGGACCGCATCCCGGAGGAGGGCACCGGCGCCGCGCTGGCCTCCCTCTGGGACGACTTCGGCGGTCGGCTGCCCGCCGGGGAACGGCTGCCGAGCGACGGCCTGAGGGCCGACCTGATCACGCTGGGCCCGCACCGCCTGCTGGTGGTCGTGCTGCCGCGGCCCTCCGCGGCGGCCGAGGCCTACTACACCGCCGTCGTCCAGCCCGGCGGCGCCGACCACTGCCGGTACTTCACCCTGGAACACGCGATGAACCCGTTCACCGGCGAGCCGTACACGGTGCTCGGTGAATGGGCGAACGGCAGCCACCTCAACCTCGGCACCGGCCCGGCAGCCGAACTGTCCGGCTTCCTGACCGCCGTGGTCGACCTCCTGTCCGAATCGGCGCCCGCCAACTCCGCCGTCCACCCGACCCCGACCGGCCCGCCGGCGAAGCCCGAACGCCGCGGCCTGCGACGGCTGTTCGGCCGCTGACCCGCATCCTGGACGACCGCTCCCCCACCGTGGTCACCGGCCACGGACCGTCAGCACCGCCCGCTCCGCCCGTCGGTCCACCGGCGGGCCACCCGCGCCTCGCGAAGCCGACCGCCGCCCGCGCCGAACCCGCGACGACGGCGGCTTCGCGGGGCCCGGCACACCGTTCGCCCACGCCGCCCGCGGGCCCGTCACCTGTCGGCCGCCACAGCCGCCTGCGCCGCGACGACACCGGGCGGCATGCGGGCGTGCCGGAGATCTGCGCCTCCTCGCCGCCTTCATGAGCAATGACCTGCCTGGCGGGTTCCGGTCCTCGCCGCTCGACCGCGACGGCCTCGGACGACCGCCGACGCCCGCAGGACGACCTTCCGGGCGCTCCACCGGCCGGAGGCGGCCGGACTGCTGCACCTCCGGTCATCGGGATGGCGCGCGACGACCGGCCGCGGAGCACCTGGTGGGCGCGGCACCGGAAGACGGCGGTACGGCCGCGGAGGCGGCGGCGTTTCGAGCGGCCGGCGCGGTGACAGGCAGGACCCGGCGGGCCCGGCGGCGATCGGACGGACCGCACGCATCACGCGTAGACGAGGCGCGTAGACAGCGCGCGTAGACATTGCGCGTAGAGTCTGCTTGACCTGCCTGGTTACCCGCCCGTACGTTCATCCCCGCACGCGCTCGCCGGGGCCACGAGGGGACGACTGGCGTTCCCCTTCCGGCGCAGCGCTGGGGAGGAACCACAATGGCCGGCAGGACTCTCGGGAACCGCTCACGGACCATCGCCACGCTCGCCGTCGGCGTGGTGGTCGGAGGTGTGGTCGCGGGAGGCGGCTACGCGCTCGCCGACACCAAGGCGCCGCGGACCGACCGTCAGATCACCAACATGACCAACGAGGTCAGCGACATCAAGGCGTACTACGGCGACACCGTGGACGCGCAGGGCGAGCACTGGGCGTCGCCGACCAGCAACTACGCCAACCAGGTCGCCGGGATCGAGAAGGACGCCAAGAAGTACCTGGACAACCGGGCCCGCCACGACAAGGGCAAGAAGAAGAAGGCGATCGTGCTCGACGTCGACGACACCTCGCTGTCGACGTACAACTACGAGCTGGAGACGACCTTCGTCTACAACCCCGCCGGCAACGCTCAGTACATCGCCACCAAGACCATGCCGGCCGTGTTCGGTATGAACACCCTGGCCCAGTGGGCCGAGCAGCAGGGCTACACCGTCTTCTTCGTCACCGGCCGTCCCGAGGCGCAGCGCTCGTACACCGCGGCCAACCTGGCCGCCGTCGGCTTCCCCACCGCGGACGCCTCGCACCTGTACCTGAAGAACAAGGAGAACCCGCCGGCGTACCTGCCCTGTGGTGCGACCTGCACCACCATCGAGTACAAGTCCGGCACCCGCGCGCACATCGAGAGCCTCGGCTACGAGATCGTCGCCAACTTCGGTGACCAGTACAGCGACCTGTCCGGCGGCCACGCCGGCAAGACGTACAAGATCCCGAACCCGATGTACTACCTGCCCTGATCCCGGTCGGTGCGGCGGCGCGGCCGGGGAGCCCGGCCGCGCCGCCCCCCCGGCTGCGGGCG
>NZ_JBEZIR010000022.1:43862-86723 GCF_040651175.1 Kitasatospora sp. NPDC048540 | reverse complement strand
GGTCGAGCTGCTCCAGCACGGTCTTCAGCGGAAGGCCCGCGTGGTCCATCAGGAACAGCTGGCGCTTCGCCATCGTCGTCGTCAGGGACCTCCGGAACCTCCGGGGCCTGCGGGGTCTGCCCGGCTGTGTCCTGCGCAGCCGTCCTCTCCACGGCCGTGTTCTCCACGGCAGCGGGCGGAGCCGTCTGCGCGGCGCGGGCGGCGAAGGCGGACGGCACCTCGGCGACGGTCGCCTCGGCCGCCGCCGGAACCGGGTGCTGCTGCGCCCAGCCCTCCAGCAGCCTGGCGTACGCCTCCAGCCTGGGCGGGCGCGGCTCAGAGCGGCCCGCCTCCCAGTTCTTCACCGTCTGCGTCGTCGTCCTCAGCACCTGGGCCAGCCGCGCCTGCGGCACCCCCGCAGCCTCCCGCAGCCGCGCCCGCTCCGCGGGCTCCGGCAGCCGCGGACCACTGTCGTGCAGCAGCGCGTCCACCGCCGCGAAGAGCTCCTCCTGCGTAGGCATCACAGCCTCACCCCCACCACCCACCCTAACCCACCTTTAACCCTGAAACATTCAGCCTCCCCGGTCGCGAACGAGTGAACTGCCATGCTCATCACGACAATTGGCTGACCCTCACCATCCTGCTCTTAACCTTGGAGGAGGCACGGCGGGCGGCCCGGGCGCCGACGTCCTCCGGAGCACGGCACCACAACCCGCCGCTGTGGCAGCCCTACGGCCCTGCTTGAGCCGCCCGCCAACGGGCAGGCTGTCCGGCATGTCGGATCGCCGCAACCGCCGCCGCAGCCGGGCCCGCTCCCTCGCCCTGATGCCTCACGCCGCCATCGGCCGCCAGCCGCTGCCCGAAGGGCAGGCCCGGCGGCCACTCCCCGTCCCCGGGCCACCCCGTCCCCGCAGCGCCCCCGACACCCACCACACCGCCGCGGCGCACGACATGGCCCGCACCTGCGAGACGGAGCGGCCCGGCACGGCAACCGGGACGGCGCAGCGGTGCTGCGCCGTCGCCCGCACCCGCCGGGTCCTGGAAGGCGGCGGCTTCATCCTCATCGACGTCCACGCCCCGCGCGTGGGCGGCCCAGTCGTGCAACAGCTCCACCGCCTTCCCCGGGAGGTCCACCTCGCGGTCGGGGCCCTCGGTCCAGGCGTCCCGCTGTGCCTGTGCCACGGTGGGGTCGACCGCTGCGTAGGTGTCCTTGAACGCGAAGGTCCGATCCGGGCCCATGGTGTGCAGCAGACCGAACGCGCGCAGACCCTCGACGGACAGCCGGACGGTGCCGACGGTGACGGCGCGGGCGCCGACCTGCAGGCCGTGTCCGGTCGGCGCGGTCCCGAACGCCGGGTGGGTGAGTACGGGTGCCAGTGTCATCGGGCGCAGGATGCCCAGGGGAACGGGCGCGTCGGCGAACCAGCCGAGCAGTCTCAACAGCGGGCGGGCGATCGTGAAGTCGACCGACACCAGCCAGTCGATGTCCCCGGCCGCGTCCTTCTCCGCCTGGATCGACCGCAGCATCCGCGCGAAGGTCCCGTCCAAGGCCCACCTGCGGAAACGCGTGTACAGGCTCTGCCACGAGCCGCACCGCTCCGGCACGCCCCGCCACGCCGAGCCGGTCCGCAGCTTCCACACGATCCCGTTCAGCACCACCCGGTCGTCCGCCCGAGGCCGTCCCGTCCCTGCTCGCGGCAGAAGACGGGACAGCACCTGCCACTCCACGTCCGACAGCTCATGACGACGAATCACGACCAACATGATCGCTCATCAGCCCATCGCCTTTGAGGACGCGCTCTAGGGCGGCAGAACTCGCCGCCACTGGCTTGGTCGAGGTCGGCGGACGTCATAGCCTCCGCGAACATCTTCACCGTCGCGCAACAGATCGGGACTCGCCAGGCTGCCCGAACAGCCCGGCGGCCGGAGCAAGAAGTCCTCGAACCGCACGGACGACAGCTCAACGTCCCGCAGCGCCTCCACGACGATATGCAAACGCTCGACCGGCTGAGCAGACACGATCAGCCACTGTAGTGCTGGCCGGATTCTTGCAGGGGCCTCCCCCGCGTCTCCGCAGCGCAAAATATCATGGTGAATCGAATGCTCAGGTTGCCTTCACGCAGCTGCTCGCGTCGATCTTCAGGAACGGCACCGTGTGCGCAAGTACCTGCACAGCTTGCTGCGGCGTCGCGGTGGTGGCGAGTTTCACCTTCCCGAAATTAGAGTTACACGTGTATGTCGTCGAACTGGACACGGCGGCAAACGATGTTGCAGGCATTGCGATAAGGCCGACTGTTGCCAGAATTCCGGCACTGACGAGCATGGTGACACGTCTTCCCATGACTGCTCCTCCTTCATGCCCCTTATCGGGACGGTTCCGCCAGTCTGTGGGCGCCGTGGGACTTACACAATCGAATGATCCGCGGTCTGCCCCATCGGGCCGTGAACTTATCCCATGCGGCTGATGAGTCGACTCAGCCCGGTTCCACCGGCGTGGGCATGAGGAGTCAGGCGATCTCTCCTGCAGAACACGTTCGATGCGGCTGCTCGTCCTCCCATGGCCACATGGTGGGGGACGGTCGTTCTGGGCAGAAAGGGGCCGCGGTGGTGGGGGTGGCAGGAGAGTGGTCGTCACCGAGGTCACGACCTTGCTGCCGGTGGGGCGGCCGTCCGGCTGCCGTTCCGCGTAACGCGAGATGGGTGACTTCACCTTGCGGGTACTGACGCGGGATCGCCGGGCGGGCGACGGCGGCGATATGACTCGGCAGCCGATCCGGCCCGGAAGCGGTCCGCCGCACAGAGCTTGGACGCCACGGCCTCGAGGAGCTCGCCCGCAGCGCGGATCCCCTCACCCCGGTCGCTCGCCCGGCACTCCCCTGCCGGCGCGGCGGCGGTGTCGGCGAGCTCACCCACGCCGGATCCTCCACCGGGTCCGCGCCGAACAGCACCAGCCGACCTGCCGGTTCCGCCAGGACGGGCTGCCGCACATGCCGACGCCGCCTAGCGCCCCCCGTCTCCAACTCGCCATCCCACCCGCCGCCGACGGGGCCCAGACCCCGAAGGTCTGTCTGCGTGCACCCGGCCGACGTCACGGCCTCGGCACTGAGCCAGCCCGTCAAGGCCATCCGGTCCTTCGGCACCGCCGGCGGCCACCTCTGCCCGCCGGGGAGCAAGGAGGTCGACGTCCTCGGGCCTGGCGGCCTCGCGGTCCCGGGTCAGGTGCGGAGCGGTCTTCCCCTCATCGCCGGAAACGCACCACCCGCCTTCACGTTCCAGCCGGTCAGGGACCTGAGGTGCGTCCACCGAACCGCGCGACACACTCTAAGCAGCGCCGCCGGCCGGTGGCGGCGGCGGGCACCGGGCACCGGGCAGGGCGAGGAAGTCCTCAACGGCCAGGTGACCAAGGTGGCGGTGCTGGTGAGGTGGATGCCGCCGGTGCCGATGCGGAGGTGGTCGGTGTTATCGAGGAGGAGACAGCGGAGGATCGTCCGTGCGGCACCCCTCTCGAAGCGCTGGGATGGCGGGTGCTCTTGGCCTCGATCAGCGTGCCGTTGGCCAACAGGTCGGCGCCGGAGAACCCGAAGTCCTCGGCCTCCCCGGTCCTGGCGCGCCCGACCGAACACCAGCTGATAATCGATTATCCATCTGATCGTCTATCATTTCCTCATGACCCAACCGCCCCACACCTCGCCCTCGGCGGGGAAGCAGAAGCAGATGCTCTCCGAGCAGGTCTACACACACGTGCGGGATGCGATCATGCGCGGGGACCACGCCCCCGGTGACGCCCTCAAGCCCCAGGACCTCGCCAAGGAGCAGGGCGTGAGCCTGGCCGTCGTGCGGGAGGCGCTCGTGCGGGTGGTCGGCGAGGGCCTCGCCGACCGGCTGCCCAACCGCGGCTTCGCCGTCCCGGCCTTCTCCGACCGCCGCTGGCAGGAGATCGCGGAGGCCCGGCGGACCATCGAGCCGGTCATGCTGCGGATGTCCGTCGAACGCGGCGACGTGGACTGGGAGGCCCGCGTACGGGCCGCCCACCACCGTCTGGCCCGCACCCCCGCGTACGTACCGGAGGAGGGCAAGCACTACAGCAGCGCATGGGCCGAGGCCCACCGGCTCTTCCACCGCACCCTGCTGGAGGGGTGCGGCAACCTCGTCCTACTGGAGACCTTCGACCGTCTGTGGACCGCGAGCGAGCTGGCCCGCCGCTGGTCGGCGCACCGCAACCCCCGCCGGGATGCCCTCGTGGAACACCGTCGGCTGGAGGAGGCGGCCCTCGCCCGTGACGCCGACACCGCAGCCGCGGTCCTGACCCAGCACCTCACCCAGACCGCGGCCGGACTGACCGACTGCACCCACCACGAACCCACGGACGAAGCCTGATGCGCCTCGTCCACCCGACCGCACGAGCCCACCTGACCACCTGACCGCCTGATCACCGACATCGGAGCCACCTCATGACTTCCTTCGAGGCGGGCGCACACCGCCGCTGCCACAACGCCGTCAGCCCCCTGCACGCATCGGTGTACTTCGCACCGGAGCCGGAGGAAGAACTCACCGCACTCGGGCTGGAACGCGGCGCCATGGTCTACCTCGCGAGCCGCGCGGCACCGCTCGGGGCCGTCGAAGCGGGCACCGTCACCGCGACGTTCTACAACTTCAACCACGAACACATACGGCGGTACATCCCCGCCGCATGGACCGTGACCACACCGCAGAAGGTGCTCGCGGCACGACTGCGCGGCGCGGACCGAACACTGCAGAGACTGCTCGGCAAGGAGGCCCTCACGTCCACGGACATCACCGAGGCGGCCGAACTGGCCCTGCACGCCACCGAAGCCTGCCGCCGGGAGGCCCGGCCGCTGTACGCCGCCAACGCCGATCTCCCAGTCCCCGAAGAACCGCACCTGGCCCTGTGGCACGCAGCGACGCTGCTGCGCGAGCACCGCGGCGACGGCCACCTCGCCGCCCTGGCGATCGCCGGCCTGTCCGGCATCGAGGCGCTGGTACTGCACAACGCCACCGGCACGGCACCCACCTCGGCCCTGTTCATGCGCACCCGCGGGTGGTCCACCCAGCAGTGGGACACCAGCCGGGACCAGTTGCGCGAACGCGGCCTGCTGGACCACGCAGGCGACCTCACGCAGGCGGGCACGGCCCTGCGCGCAGAGACCGAGGCACTCACCGACCGCCTCGACGCCGCCCCGTACGACCACCTGGGCCCGGCCGCCACCGCACGCCTCACCGAACTGGCGAACCGGTTCTCCACAACCCTCCGAGCAGCAGGTGCCTTCCCCCCGCTGCACTTCGGCAAGGGCTGAGAACCGGGACCCGAAACCCTGCGGTGGCGGCAGCGGTGCCCACCGCGGGACGAGGGCGACCGCCACGAGCCCGACGCACCGGCTCGGCGCCGTCAACGGATCCTGGCCATCCGTCACTTCTCCGAACGGCCAGCCCACGTCCACGCCGGCCCCGGTGAACGTCTCCCCCGGACATCTGAAGGCGCAGACGCCGTCAGGAAACAGCAGCGGGGCCGGCCGGGCGCGGGGCGAGCACCGGGGCACCGCGAGCCGGCGCCCGGCAACACTGCCGCCACGGCCCGCAGACCGGCACGGACCGCGCGCCTGGGCGGTGAAGGCCGGCGCCCGCGTTCCAATGAATGCCGTAGTCCCACAGGACCGGGGAGACCGCGATGCCCATGCCCGCACACCCGCCGAAGAATCCGACGAGTCCGTTCGCCTCGTTCCGCGGGCACCACGTCGCAATCCGTGTCCCGGACTACGAGGCCGCCAAGGCCTGGTACACGCAGAAGCTCGACTTCCGCGTCCTGCACGAGTGGCCCTACGGGAAGCTGAGACTCGCCTACCTCTGCCCGCCGAACGACGACGAGTTCCACCTGGAGCTGCTCGCCGGACCCGTGCCCTTCCCGAACGAGGTCGTCGACGACCTGGCCGTCAGCCTCCAGCACGGCGGCTACCAGCACGTGTGCCTGCACGTCGACGACGTCGACGCGGCGCGCGCCGAACTCTCCGCGCGCGGCGTCGACCTCATCGGTCAGCCCTTCGAGATCGAGGCCATCAGCCGCCGCCTGGCGTTCTTCCGCGACCCGTGGGGCAACATGATCGAACTCTCCCAGAGGCTCCCCGGAGCCGGATCCTGACACCGCCCCACCCGGCGCACCAGGCGCTCCGGCCGGGCAGCACCCGCCCGACAGCACCCGCCCACGGATCCAGGCCCGCCCCGGTAGAGCTCGGGTTCCCCGACCGGCGGAGCGAACTCCGGGGCCTCGTCGGTCAGCGCGGACCCACCCGTGACGCGTGTCAGGAGGTCCCGGCAGATCCGCGACTGCCCGACCCGGACGTGGCGCATCCGACCCTGACATGCCGGAGACAGCACCTAAAGCAAATTCTTTGCGTCTGGCGGTTCCCCTGGTGATGCCGCCGGGCTCCGTCATTCGTTCACGCCACGTGCGCCAGGTCGCGGGCGGGCCGGGTCTGCTCGTAGGCGTGGCCGACGCGCAGGAGTGTGCTCTCGGCGAGCGGACGCCCGAGGAGTTGCATGCCGATCGGCAGGCCTGCCGTGTCGTGGCCCACCGGTAGGGACAGGGACGGCACTCCGGTGATGTTGGCGGGGGACGACAGGCGCACGTAGGCGTCGGAGACGCTCTCGACGGTGCCGTCGTCCCAGGTGATCGTCTCCTGACCGGCCTCGACGGCGGTTGCGGGGACGGAGGGGGCGGCGACCACGTCGACCTCTCGCAGCATGCGGGCCCACTCCTGCCGCATGAGGGTGCGGGAGCGCTGGGCGCGCAGGTAGTCACCGGCGGACATCAGTTCGCCGGCCTCCAGCAGGATGCGGACGTCGTCCTGGTAGAGCTCGGGGGTCGTGCGCAGGGTCGCCTCGTGATAGGCGGTGGCCTCGGGCACCATCAGGCCCCACTGGGTGGCCTGGATGTAGCGGGTCATGGGGATCTCGACCTCGACGATGCGTGCGCCGAGCGCCTGGAGCTGGTCGATGGCGCGCCGGACGGTGGCTTCGATCTCCGGGTCGATGTGGTCGAAGTAGTAGTTGCGCGGCACGCCGACCCGCAGCCCCGTCAGGTTCGTTTCTGCAGCCGGCCAGTAGTCCCGGGGAGGCGTGTTCAGGGAGGCGGGGTCGCGGGGATCGTGTCCGGCCAGGGCTGTCAGGACCGTGGCCGCGTCCTCGACGGTTCGGGTGATCGGGCCGACGTGGTCCAGCGACCAGGACAGGGACGTGACGCCATGCCGGGGTACGAGCCCGTAGGTCGGCTTGAGGCCGACGACCCCGTTGAGCGCGGCGGGCACCCGGATCGATCCGCCCGTGTCGGTACCCAGGGCGAATGTCGCCATGCCGGCAGCGACGGCGACGGCCGATCCACCGCTGGAACCGCCGGCGACCCTGCCCCGGTCCCAGGCGTTGTGGGTCTGCGGGGTGATCAGCCCGTAGGCGAACTCGTGCGTGTGCGTCTTGCCGACCTGGACGGCTCCGGCCTCCCCCAGGCGTGCGGCGACGGTGCTGTCCGCCTGCGCCCGATGGGCGGCTCTGGCCCGGGAGCTGGCCGATGTGGTTGTGCCGGCCACATCGATCAGGTCCTTCAGCCCCATGGGGATGCCGTGCAGCGGGCCGCGGTGACGGCCTGCCGCGATGTCGCTTTCGGCCGCACGCGCGGCCCGCCGGGCGTGCTCGGCGGTCACGGTGACATAGGCATGAAGGCGCGGCTCCTCCTGGGCGATGCGCCGAAGGACGGAGTCCGTCAACTCGACCGGGGACAGCTGCCGTTCCCGGATCGCGTCGGCGGCTGCGGTCAGGGACATCTCATACGGCTGCATCGTGCATCTCCTGTCCTGCGAGGAAGGCGGGGGCGGGCGGGGTGTCCCCGAGGTCCAGCTCCCGCAGGACCGCAACGACGGAGCGGATGTGGTTGGCGGTGGCTGCGACAGCGGCATGGCGGTCGGCCGGCAGTCGGAGCCCGGCGTGGGCGGCCCAGCGGGCCGCCTCCGGCGGGGTGAGTTCTGTGACGGACATCGGCTTCTCCCGGCTGACGTGGCGGAGCGCAGCCAAAAAGCTAAGGCTTTGCGTTAGCCCACCCTAGGAGCGCGGACGGCTTAAAGCAAACCCATAGCGTTTAGCGCCACGGAATGCCCACACCCACCGCCACACCGCACCCCCGGACCGGGCGGCCCGTCCACCCCGGACGGGACTGCCGGTCGGGCGACACCAGGCCGCGAGCAGGTCGCACAGGCGCCAGCCGGCCATGCCCGGCCCGGGCCCACCCGCCACCGGCGCGCCCACACCGCGCCCACCCAGGCGCCCAGGGAGGCGACGGTCGCACGCAACCCAACGCGAATACGTCATGTCGGCCGTGCGGACAGAGCAGTGTCTCTCAACTCCGCCGGCCGGACGTCGTTCGCCGGCCATGGCCCCTCATCCCGGCTGGCCGTGGTGGCCCGCCTCGAGGGTTGCGCGGAGGGCGGCCAGGGTCGGGGCGATGCGCGCAAGATCGTCCGGGGGAACCGGCGCGGTCAGCGCGACGAGCTCGCTCTCGACAATCGGGCGGGAGGCGGACAGCTGCTCCTCGCCCGCGGAGGTGAGGCGCAGGACGGACGAGCGGCGGTCCTCGGGGTGCGCGACCCGCTGGCACCAGCCCGCGGCCACCAGCCGGTCGACCGCCTTGCTGACGGCCCCCACGGTGATCGCCACTTCGCCGGCGATGTCGAGCACCCGGCACCCCGGCACGCGGTCGATGATCTCCAGAAACTCGAACTGCCCCAGCCCCAGGCCTTGTTCGGCGCGCAGTCGGGAACTCACCGCGTTGTAGAGCCGAGTCTCGACGCGGACCAGGTCGATGAAGATCGAGGTGACGTGGCTCACAATTGGCCTTCCAGTAGATTCCCAGGAATCATCTTCCCGAGAATCCGGTTAGGGTCGGACAGGTGGATTCCCGGGAATCCATCCTCGCATCCCGACCCTTGGAGGCCCCGCATGTCCCGACAGCAGCGCCACGCCCTGGACACCGCACTCCGTTCCGCCCCCCGCGGCGAGACACGGCCCACCCCCGACGAGCAGCGCGCCGGTTTCGCCGCGGCCCTCACCCGGCCCGCGCCCCAGGGCGTGACCACCCGCGGTACCGTCCTCGGCGGGCGGCCGGCCCTGGACCTGGAGCCAGCCGAAGCATCCGGCCCCGGCCGACTGCTCTTCCTGCACGGCGGCGGCTACCTCGTCGGCTCACCCGACACCCACGCAGGGCTGGTCGGCGAACTGGCCCGCCGCGCCGGGCTGCGCGCGACATCGGTGGACTACCGGCTGGCGCCCGAGCACCCCTTCCCCGCGGCCGTCGACGACGGGCTCGCCGCCTATCGCGAACTCCTGGCGACGGGCACCGACCCGCGCGACCTCGTCATCGCCGGTGACTCCGCGGGTGGCGGACTGAGCATCGCCACGCTGCTCGCCGCCCGGGAGGCCGGGCTGCCCCAGCCGGCCGCCGTGGTCGTCTTCTCCCCCTGGGCCGACCTCACCCTCGCCGGAGCGAGCATCCGTTCCAAGGAGGATGCCGACCCCATCTTCACCGAGGCCGACATACGCGCCTACGCCGATCTCTACGTCGGCTCGGGCGACCGGGCACACCCCCTGGCCAGCCCGGTGTTCGCCGACCTCACCGGACTGCCCCCGCTCCTCATCCAGGTCGGGGCGAACGAAGTGCTCCTCGACGACGCGGTCCGGCTGGCCGCCCGCGCGGGCGCCGACGACGTCGAGGTCACCCTCGAAATCGGCCCCGGCCTCCCCCACGTCTACCAGCACCACTACGGCCGCCTCGACGAGGCCGACGCCGCACTCGACCGCGCCGCCCGCTTCCTCACCACCCACCTCAACACCGCACACCACAACACCGACCACCTCGAACCGGCCCACTGACACGCACCCGGCAACCTCCACGTGGTGTCGGCGACGGCCGCAGGAACACCCCCGCGACCGCCGCCACCACTGGTTCGACCTCAGCACCGAACCGCCACAACACCGGACAACCGTCGATGAGGGCGGCCGACGCTGGGCAGCCGACCACCCGGTGCGGTCACCGGACGGCATCCGCCGGGCGGGTCTGCGGGCTCGCCGGGTGGGACGGGGCGATGCGGGTCACGGCGGGCGCGTAGATGCACCGACCCCGACTGGCGCCCTCACCCCAGCACGCCCAGGCGACCCGGACAACACTCCCGGCAGGACGACGCTCCGCGATCGTCGGCTCCCCCGGGTTGATCCCGTGGAACTCCCTGGCCGGGACACAGCTGACCGACTCCGTCACGGCCCCCTGCGATCATCACGGATCATCCTGCGACCCTGAGACCGTGTCTGAGGACCGGCAGGAAGCGGGTGACGGGCGGTCTGTTGGTCGGGCCGCCCCTGGAAGCATTGGTGCTACTGGTCGGTGGCGAAGTATTGGATCGACTCGACGCAGTTGCCGCCGGTCGAGTCGGCCGCCTGGGACCAGCCGCATGCGGGCCTGTGGACATGGTGGGTCCGGCCCCGCACCGGAGTAAGCTGGGAATCACCGAAGGCACATCGCATGCCGGTCCCCAGTCCGGCTTCGTCTCCGGAGACCGACAATGCCGGGCCCATGTGAATGGACCCGGGGATAGGTCCGGGACATGACCGTGACCTTCGACCGTGTGAACACACCACGGATGCCAGCATCACCACTGCGTCTGTCGCTCACGCCCGACGGCGCCACCGCGGGCCGGCTGGACGGCGCCTGGTGGCCCCGGTCGCACGACCTCCTCGCCGAACTCCCTTCCCTCGCAAAGGAACTGGACGGGCGGTGGGGCCGGGTGACCCGTGTCACCGTGAATCCCGCGCACTGGCCCGTCATTCCCTCGCGAATCCCGGTCGCCGGACACGTGGTCCATGCCGGCTGGTTCCAGCAGGAGCAGGACCGCAACGAGATCATGGTGCGCTCCTACGGGACGAGTCGGCTGGACCTGCTCGTGATCCCTCCGGACACCGACGGGGTCGAAGCCGCCAGGTTGTTGGCGGCCGCAGCCGACCCGGCGAACACCCATACCGCCAGTGACCTGCTGGCGGCGGCCGAGCCGACCGGCGCCGTCCACTTCTAGGCTTCTAGGGGTGCCCGCTCTGCCACCACCTCACCTGCCCGTCAGCCGATCCGGCCTCACGGCCCCCCGACACCGGCTGTCGGCCTACCGGCCGGCCTGGACGCTCCCGACGTATGCGCGCAGGTCGGAGTGCCCGGTCGGCACCTTCCACCGGCGCAGAGCCTCCATTCCGTCGGCGGGCCACCCACCGGCGTCCTGGTCGGCGATGAACCGGACGACCCTCTGCTGCACGGCGCTCAGGCCTTCGAAGGACTGCGGCACTTCGGCCGGTTCGCCCGGAAAGACCAGGGTGAACAGCCTGTTCGCCGCGTAGTGCCTGTCGTCGTACCTTTCGACGCCCGTACAGTCAGCCAGACCGGCGAGCATGGCCTCCACCGCCCGCAGCGTCGTGGCCTCGGGAGTCTCAGCGAGGGCCATCACCGCAAGGCTGCCGTACGAACCGCTCAGGAGCGATCCACTGCTTCACTTCCCGGCAGAGCCCGCTCCGACCACTCAGGAAAATGCTGATCGGCTACCGGCGGAACTGCGGTTGCCATAGCGTGTTCGCCACTGGCGGCTGTTCATCTGGGGGTACACAGTGGATCCGGTTTCCGTAGGGCTTCTGGCGGCGTTAGCGGGCGGTGCCGGCGGAGAGATGGGCCGGCAGGCGTGGGATGGGCTGAGTGCACTGGTGCGCCGCCCGTTCTGGCACGGACCGGCCACCACCGACGACACGGCAGTGCCCGCTCTCAGCTCCGGGGCGGTGGAACTGGTAGCCCTAGAGCAGGCCCCGACCGATCCAGCACGGGGGCACACGCTGAGCACGGTACTGGCTGTACGAGCTGCCCTTGACCCCGACTTCCGAGCAGGACTGCAGCAGTGGCACGAACAGGCGAAACTCCTGCGCACCGGCGAGGGTGAAACACACAACACCATCAGCGGCGGCTCCCAGTACGGCGCGGTCGTTCAGGGCCGGGACTTCTCCGGAGGACTGACCTTCAACTCCCATGTACAACGCCCGACCGGGCAGGCCTCGCATGAGGACGCACCCCCCGCGTAGCGGTGACCTACGACACCGCGCCCCTGTACCTGGCGCCGCAGCAAACCAGTTGGGTGCGTACCTGATGAGGGTGCTGGCCGGCGCCGCGGGTTGAGCGCGAGCACGGGGCCGGTGTGGTCGATGATCCGGCCGGCCGCCGACTTCGACACCCCGAACAGCAGCGCGAGCTGCCGCAGTGTCAGGTTCGTCCGCCAGTATGCGGCGACCAGCAGGACCCGGTCCTCCAGCGGCAGGCGCCACAGGCGGCCTCGGCGCATCGCGCCGGCGCCCTCGCGGCGAAGCATCGTGATCAGCTTCTGGAAGTCGCGTAGGCCCAGCCCGGTGAACGGGGGTATATCCAGGACGGCTCCGAAGCCGTGATCACACCAGCCATCACAAGATCGATCCACAATGCCCGGCGCAACATCGTGATCCCCTGTCTCCCTTGCCCTGGCCGCGCCGAATCCTGTAGCGACGCCTCCGCTCGGTCTCTACAGTCACCGCATGGCCATCGAAGACGAGCCCCCGCACCGGCCCGACATTGCCGCGATGCTCACCGACCAGACCAGCGCCTGCAAGCCGGCACGCGAGGCCATCGCCGCCGGCGCCGACGTGAAGGTCTGGGACAGGGAGGTGCCCCAGTGGATGGTCGCCGGTATCGCCGCAACGAGGTTGAAGCGGTCCTTGGCCCGTGGCCTGCAGGAGATCATCGGTCTCGACGAGACCGTTGAGATCCTTGCACTGCACCGCGGCGAGCAACTGCGCACCGGGATCATCGACTCAGCGGACGGGCTCTGGTCCTTCACTCTGTACTTCGACGCCACCGGGACCGAACTCTTGGCATGCAGCGGTGTCAAGCGCCCTCGGCGGCACAGCGCGAAGGACTCATTCGAGTCCTGAGCTGATCCGCATCCGACCCCTGTCCGTCCACCACTACCTGCAGCAGTACCTCAGCTTCGAGCAACAGGCCGAGGCGGCAGGCGTTCTGGCGAGACCTCAACTGTGGTCAGGCGTTACGGGACAAGCCTTAGCCAAAGGCTCTGCGTTCCTCGACGTGCCTGTATGTGGCGGACTCGTCGGCAGCGATTCGACAATCCAAATCGATCCATCGGAGCATTCGACGCGGATGCCGTCCATTGGCTTAGTTTCAGTTCGCAGGATTTTGACCCAGGCGCCTTCAACTTCAGCGATCGGGCCATTCGCGGGGGAAAATAGCCGGCTTGCGCGGACCTGATTATGAATGCTTCGAACGCTGTCCGCCCAGTCGATATATTGAAACTCCGTCTCCATCCAGCGTGCGTACGAGGAGGCCGTGTCATCTTGAATTTCGCCAACTATACCAGTTGCAGCTCGTTCGAGAACGGTGGGGAGCAGGCGAGCGATCGCCGCATCGATGTAGCCGAAGATCCGATCAGGTACTACCTCGTCATCAAGAGGAATCCCACCCTCTTGAAGGATAATCCGTCCACTGTCAAACCCCTCGTCCATCCAGTGGAACGTCAGCCCAATTTCAGCGTCGCCGTTACGGATTGCCCAGTGGACAGGTAGAGGACCCCTGTATTGTGGCAGCAGTGATGGATGAATATTGACGGCACCGAGCCGTGGAATCTCAAGCACACTCCGGGGAAGCTTCCAGGGGAATCCGTTGCAAATAATGAGGTCCGGGCGGTAACCAGGCAGCGCCTGAGCCAATCCTCTCGTACTTGAGGGCACTAGAAGATCGACGTCTGCTGGAATCGCATCAATGAGCCCCGCGACCGTATCGCTTGCATCTTCTCGCACTGGCTTACAAGGCTTCAGCGACCGGGCGAATACCTCTGCGACGACGACATGTCCCTCGCTGCTGCATATCGAACGAATTAATGCAAACCCATTTGCATCGTGCGAGAGCACGATGATCCTCAGCGGATCGCTGGCCAGAGAGCCTACCGCATCCGGCCGGCTATCGGTACTCACGTAAATACTCTCGTTGACGTGTATTTGCTCACCGCAACCGGCATCCTGGCCTCTCTTGCCTTATTGTAACTGCGAACCCGTTCGCTACATTCCGTCAAGCAATCAGGCATCCGGGAAATCCAGCTTCGCATGAGCCACCATTATCCGCGGAATGACTACAAGACGCTCATCGGGTCCAATGGATACGTCATCGGGTAGTCCAGCCGCATAGGCGTCAGTAAGGTCTCTGCCAATGATGGCGAAATCACCGTTGCTAAGTTCCCAAATATCGGGACAGCCGTTTCCCCCACCCGTACTCCCCAGCTCAGCAGCGGACTTGCCAGCCCGACGGACGAAAGTTGCTGACTCATCGGCTTCCCAACCACGCGTCATAACACACCCTAGTTCTTTACAGGAAGAGTTCCTAATCAACTGACTGCGATGACTCTCCAGGCGCAGCGAGCGAGGATGTCACACTTTGCAGAAGCAGAACAGCTTGCGGATCATTGTAATGACCGAGCAAGCTCAGAGCTTCCGCCCAAAACTGTTGCGCTTCATCATTATCCCCAGAAGCGGCTACTGCCATCGCTAGATCATTCAATGATCTAGCGAGGTGCCATCTCTCATCGCACTCACGGCACACGGCCACCGATCGTCGATGGAAAGAAATTGCATCCTGAAGCCGGCCCAGGCCGTAGTAAGCGCGGCCAGCACCATTGATGGCGACAGCTTCGTCCACACGAATACCGAGTTGACGATAAAGAGTAGCGGAACGGTGGAATGAGATAAGCGCATCTTCGAATGAGCCAAGTCCACACTGAGCCTCCCCACTTAAGATCAAACTCGAGCCCTCGTATAGAGGGCTTGAGAGTCCTTGAGCCTCTGTCGCAATTTCACTGGAAATGCGCAAAGCCTCCGCGAAGTCTCCAGTCGCAAGTGAAACTTGTGCAATTATCCTCAGCGAGGCCAGTTCGCCAAACTTCATTCCTGCCGCTCGATCTTCGCCGAGTGTTCCATTGCACAGGGCTTTTGCTTCTTCAAAGCGGCCTAGGTTGAACGCGATTGTAGCCAAATTTCGCTCGACGACAAGAAGTCTCGAGCGATCATTGCAGCTCTCGAATAGAGCTATAGCTCGCCTATAGAACGGCTCCGCTTCAAGAAACCTCCTTGCATGCGCATGTGCAAATCCGATATAGTTCAGGGAAATCCCCTGGCCCACTTGATCGCGGATTTCTTGACGAATCTCCAGAGAAGCCTGATAGCGGCTCAAAGCATTGGAAATTTGATGATGCCCCCATTCAAAGATAATCCCTTGAATGTGTAGTACTTCTGCCTCCCCATACAAGTCCTGGGCCTGTCTTGCTGCCTCTAGCGCGATCTGAGACTCGCCCATCATGTCATCGATAGAATGGACAAAGTCATTCAAACGGTACTGCGCCATGAAGAGTTTCCATGCTATGCCGCCGAGCCCGGATGACTTCGCCATGCGGATTGCCGTACTAAGGTTTTCCCATTCAGACTTATACCAATCGACAGCTTCGCTATGAGATGACAATCTCGGAAGCGCTACGCCTTGACTGAGTGGATCAAGTACAGGCTGGCGGATGAAGAGCGCAGAGGCCAACGGGGCGCTGGCGGCGGTGTGGAGGTACCATTCCAGCACTCTACGCCGTGCGGCAATCTGGTCGTCACCTGACTCCTCACTGTGCGCCTGATCGCTGGCATAGGCACGAAGGAGGTCGTGGAATTTATAGCGATCTGGCATGGTCTGCTCTAGGAGGTGAGCGCCAGTCAGTGCATCAAGAAGATGCCTTGTTTGGCCGACAGGAATATCAGCCAGCGCTGCCGCGGCCTGCCCTCGGAAATCTGGGCCAGGGTGAAGACCCAGTAGCCTGAAGAGACGTGCCGCATCCTCTGTCAGAGCCCGATATGACCAAGCGAAAACCGTACGGACCGCGTCTGCTTCCTCGTCATTCTCGACAGAGAGGGCTTCCCACAACTCTGACTCATCTTGCAAATCTCTTATTAGTTCACTGAGTGGCATATGCGGCCGACTTGCCGCCCTTTCTGCGGCAATCCGCAAGGCTAGAGGCAGACGAGCACAAAGCCGTGCCAGCTCTTGTAGATCTTCTTGGCGATCTTCGAAGCGATAGCTTGAAGTGGTTGCCCGAAGGAGGTTGACTGCTTCTTCTTCAGGCAGAGTTTCCACAGTGATTCGATATGCGCCATTTCGTGCCACCAATCCCGACAGACGGCTCCTGCTCGTAATTAGAACCAGGCTCTCCGATGTCCCTGGGAGGAGCGGTCGAACCTGTCCAACTGTCGCAGCGTTGTCAAGAAGAATCAGCAATCTACGATCGGCAATAATTGAACGAAATAGTGAAGTTCGATCATCAAGATCCGATGGGATCTCGCCGGGGGTAACGTGTAGAGCCTTCAAAAACCTATCGAGTGCTTGATAGGCGGTCACCGGTGCGCCTGGATCGTACCCGCGCAAGTTGACATAGAGCTGACCGTCTGGGAATCTATCGCGAACCAGATGTGCCCAGTGCACCGCGAGTGACGTCTTCCCCACTCCAGCGGTACCTACGATGACACACGCCGTCGCAGCTTGCAGGTCTTGCATACCCTGTGAAAGGACACTATCGAGGCGCCCGAGATCGGCGACCCTATTGACAAAATTGCGTACATCGCCAGGCAGCTGATGAGGCAGCTTTTTCGAAGTCGCCGCCGATCCATGAAAGTGGACGCCGCCACTTACACTACGCGCTTGAATGACATCTCGGGCATTTCCCGAGAGTTCGGATCGCGTACCTTCACGCGATGATCCATCTCCCTCTCGCCCTGGATCGTCGGAAGATCTTTCGATCATTGCATCACCTTCTGGCGTGCTTGCCCGCTACAGGACTGACGCATGCACCGGAGATAGTTAATGGTAAACGCATCGATTGTCGCTACACTCGAGGATCTGCGGAATATGTCTGCGGCGCCGGGCTTCGCTGGGCACCCCGCGCGTACCGCCGATGTCGCGGGAGCGCACACAACCCCCGGCATGACGAGCCTGCGTCACGTCGCAGGCTGG
The DNA here is from genome assembly GCF_040651175.1 of Kitasatospora sp. NPDC048540. Taxonomy (NCBI): domain Bacteria; kingdom Bacillati; phylum Actinomycetota; class Actinomycetes; order Kitasatosporales; family Streptomycetaceae; genus Kitasatospora; species Kitasatospora sp. NPDC048540. Next base: position 69,589 of record NZ_JBEZIR010000022.1, on the reverse strand, counting down.
TGCCGACAGGCTGGAGCCGGTCCCGCTGCTGAGCGCTGAGCCTGTCACAACTCGACCTCCGATTACTCTCTGTAGCTTCTATATAACAGCACTCTGACTTGTGTGGCAATGCCCGGGCCGCTGGCTCAGGGGGCGGGGTTGATGGCTACACCTCCATGGAGCGTGTCGATCGCCAAAAGCTCGGGCCCTCGGCGCGGCCACCGCACGCGGACGCGCATGGTCGCCTTCGGGTGTAGCTCTTCTGTAGGGACAGGCTGAGCTGGGAAGTAGTGGGCTTGGCTGCGGTGACTGGTGTGCTTCTCCTACCGTTTCTATGGAGGCGAGGTGGCGGCCATGGGTTCGTTGGTCGAGGAGCTCGAACTGCGGGAACGGGTGGCACGGGCACGGTTGGAAGAGCTTCGGCGCTGGCCGATGAGGTGGCGGCGGCGCAGGAGCGGCTGTCCCGGTTGCAGATCGCGCGGGAGACCGTTGAGGAAGCCCTGACAGAGGCCGGCACCAGCGTATTACCGGGCCCCGAGTCGATCACGGTCGTGGGTGGTGACGTCGCCGGGTCCGGATACGGGCCGGTGATCGGGGTGCTCACGGTGCCGCCGTGGCGGCCGGGACTCGATGAGTCGGTGCTGCCGCAGTCCTATCGCGATGTGCTGGAGGTCCTGAGGGACGCGGGGCGGCCGTTGCGGGCGAAGCAGATCGCGCCGGTGCTCGGGATGCCCGAGGACGCCTCGAAGGTCGAGGGACTGCGGTCGAAACCGAAGCGGCTGGTGGCCCGCGAGTGGCTGACGGAACAGATGCCGGGGATGTTCGCCTGCCCTGTGCGCGCGGATGCGGCGGATGTGTCAAAACCCGCTGGTTGACGGGCTCTTCTTCGTAAGGTTCGGAAGTGCCAACAAGCAGGACCGTCGGAAGAAGAGCCCAGTGGGACCGTACGTCACGCCCCACGACAGCTAACCCCTTTGTCGCTGCCCGAAGCTGCTTCGAGACCCTCGTGAACGACCTCGCCGCACCGGCCGCGGCTGGCCTGGCGCACCAGGGCCTGGAGGACCTGCTCGACACCCCGGGGCCGTGAACTGCTGCGACAGCTCCTGCAGGACCATCTGGACCTGCGCGCACTGCGCGAGGAACAGGCGCTGCGCACCCGTCCGGGACCGGTGACCGATGCCTGGGGACGCCCGCGAACCCGAGTCGAGGCCGGTCACCACCGGGCCCTGGCCACGGCGTTCGGCACGGTCACCGTGCGCATGTGCGCGCTGCGGGCGGCCCCGGCACGCAACTGCTACCCGGCCGACACTGCTCTGTCGCTGCTGGCCGGGCGGCACTCGCACGGATTACGTCGCCTGGCCGCCGTCGAGGCGGTCCGCGGCTCCTTCGACGCGGCGAGTGCGGCGATCACGCGGCGCTGCGGGAAGGTGGCGGGAAAACGGCAGGTCGAACAGCTGGTGGCGGCTGCCGCCACGGATGTCGAGGCGTTCTACCGTGCCCGGGTTCCGGTTCCGGCCACGGCCGAGGTGCTGCTGGTGCTGTCGGTGGACGGCAAGGGCATTGTGATGCGGCCCGATGCCCTGCGGCCCGCGACCGCGAAGGCCGCGGCGAGGCACCGGGGTGTCTTCCGCGACTGACTGACCGCGGGTAAGAAGCCGAACCGCAAGCGCATGGCCACGCTGGGAACGGTCCCAGCACGACCCAGCACCGCCGGTACCCGGAGTCGCGGGATGCGGCCTGCTCGAAGACCTGCCTGACCACCTCGCGGGCATCGGCGGCGACTGAGCTGGTCAGCCACTTGTCCCTCGCCTTTGGTCCCGGCCTCAGCTCGCGGTCCCCGGCCCGACCGCCGGGAACAGCGATCACATCGTGCGCCCGCCGCACCGCCGGGACCGCGTCATAGACCTGTCCAGGCCGAAGCCACCCGCCGGGACGTCACGGTTCACATCGTCCTCGACTTGATCCATTGCCTGGAATACCTCTGGAAGGCCACGTTCAGCCTCCACGACGCCGACGATCCCGCCGCCGAGGGCTGGGTCGCCGTCCAAGCCCTCGCACTCCTGGCCGGTCACGCCGCCCGGGTCGCTGATCGGATCGAGGAACAGGCGGACGCGTCCGCACTGCGCGGGGAACGACGACATGGCGCGGACGCGTGTGCAGGCTACCTGCGGGCGAAGCGGGAGTACCTGCACTACGACCAGGCGCTCGCGGCCAGCTGGCCGATCGCGACCGGAGTCTTCGAGGGCGCGTGCCGGTATCTGATCGCGGACCGCCTCGACATCACCGGCGCCCGCTGGAGCCTGATCGGAGCCGAAGCCGTCCTCAAGCTCCGCGCAGTGGAGAGTAACGGAGACTGCGACGCCTACTTCCGCTACCACCTCGCCCGCCAACACCAACACGTCCACCGAGACAAATACACACTCACCGCCTGATCAGCGGGCTCACCGCAGAAGAGCTACACCCAACGCTTTCAGCAGTGGAATCGACCTCGACCCGGACTCGGGGAACCACGCGAACAGGTTCGCCGTCGCGGCGCGCAGCTCGGGGCTGTCCGAGGTCAGCAGGGCGGCGAGAGTGCGGGAAGTGCTGCCCGAACAGCGTCGTAGGAGGACACAACCGCTTCGGCGTCGATGAGCACCTGCTCGCAGCTCTCCTGACGCTGTGTGCGCTGCTCGTCGTCCGTGGCCCCGGCGATCCACCGAGCCCAGTCGTCGGCTTCACCTCGCATGCTCGCCAGGTGGTCGCGGTCTTCCTGAGGGTCGTAGCCGCTCGGCAAGTGGTTGTTGTCCCGCCCGATCGCGATAGCGACCAGCAGAGCGACGAACCGGTGCCTGTTGACCAATCTCGGGTCGAGCGCCATCCGCACGAGAAACGGAACGGTGTACACCGCAGCCTGCGATCGCATGCCGTGGTTCACGATGTGGTTCGCGAGCTGCGCACCCGGCGGGTACTGGCCCTCCCAATCCCCCGCCCGCATCGCCCGAAGCTGTCCGGGGACGTCGTCGGCCTTGCCGTAGGAATGCTGCAGTTGGGCCCAGGGCACATCGTCCAGGCCAGCAAGAGGGTCGCTGGTCACCGCAGCAGATCCTGGCACACCATGGGCTCGGCTTCGGCCTCCGGCCCGCCGCAGCGGCTGACCGCTGACCCGCCGTTCCTCCGCAGCACCGTGATCCGGTCCCTCCGTGGACCTCTGAGTACAACCCCGCTCGATTCCTAATCGGCGCCTGCGAGTCCAGTACCTCCCGCAAACGTTCAGAGCCGGCAGCTCAGCTACTGCGAGGTGGTCAGCAGCACCTGCCTGGCCCGCGCCCCGCGGCCGCCCGGCCCCGGCCCCGGCCCTGCCCGGACAGGGCAGCAGGCCGGACTGTCGGCGGCATCCGGCTACCGCAGCCCGTCGGCCAGCACCTCGGACGCCCGTACCTCGGACGACCCTTCCCACTGGTGCGGAACCGCCGTGAGGGACGACGGTGCGACCGCCCCGACCGCCCCGACCTCCCCGGCAGCCGCGTTCTGCTGCAGCGAGACCGTGCGCGTGGGTGCCGGGATCGAGATGCCCTCCGTCCGGTACCGCTGGTGCAGGCGCTTGATGAACTCGTGCTTGATCCGGTACTGGTCGCTGAACTCGCCGACGCCCAGGGTCACCGTGAAGTTGATCCTGGAGTCCGCGAAGGTGTGGAACCGGACAGCGGCCTTGTGCTCGGGCACTCCACCGCTGACATCGGCCATCACGCGGTCGACGACCTCGAGGGTGACCCTCTCCACGTGCTCCAGGTCGCTGTCGTAGCCGACGCCGACCTGGACCAGGATCGACAGCCTCTGCTCGGGCCGGGAGAAGTTCGTCATGTTGGTCCGCGCGAGGCGGCCGTTGGGGATGATCACCAGGTTGTTCGACAGGTTGCGCACCACGCTGTTGCGCCAGTTGATGTCGACGACGTACCCCTCCTCCCCGCTGGTCAGCCGGATGTAGTCACCCGGCTGGACCGTCTTCGAGGCGAGGATGTGTACCCCCGCGAAGAGGTTGGCGAGGGTGTCCTGCAATGCCAGCGCGACTGCGAGACCGCCCACCCCGAGGGCGGTGACCAGCGGGGCGATGGACACCCCGAGGGTCTCCAGGGCCACCAGGACGCCCATCGACAGCACCACGATGCGGGTGATGTTGACGAAGATGCTCGCGGACGCCGCGACGCCCGTCCGTGATGCGGCCACCGACTGCACCAGCCCCGCCACCACCCGGGCCGCACTCAGCGTCGCGATGACGATGAGCACGGCCGTCAGCGACCGGTCGACCAGGGCCCCGATCCGCGCGGTCAGCGGCAGGGCCGAAGCCGCCACCGCGGCCCCGGCGACCACGGCCGCCCAGGGGACGATGGTGCGCAGCGCGTCGACGATGATGTCGTCCCCGCTCCACTTGGTCCTGCTCGCGTGCTTGCCCAGCCACTTCATCAGGGCCCGCAGCACCAGAGCGGCCACGCAGCCGCCGGCCAGCGCGATGCCGGCCACCACCCAGTCGTGCAGCACCAGGTCCCGGGTCACCGCCGTGCCCCCGCAGTGTGGAGGACGAGGGAGCGGGCCGCCGCCGGCCGCCGTACGTGCTGTGTCGTCACCTTGTCGCCTGTCAGGTCGTATCGTGCGCTGCCGCGTTGGAGCGGATGTACGCGTTCCGAACGCACGGCCATCCTGCCCCATGCCGCGGCCCCCACCACAACCGGACCCCGGCCCTCCGGCCGCCCGGCCGGCGCCGGAAGGACGGCGGGAGTACGGAAGGAGCGCGGCGGGCTCACTCCGCCCGTGCGGCAGCGGGGTTGCCCGTGACCGGCCGACCCGCCCCGTTGAGGCGACCAAGGTGCGGCCGGACAATCCCGCACACCGCACGGAAGCCACCGATCTCGTCCCGCGCCACACACTGGTCGTCGCCGTCGAACCGTGAGCCGGACCAGGAACCCGGACCTCGGATCCCATCGGATCCGCGTCCCAGGGCCCGAGTGCCCCCGAAACCGCTCAGCGGCCCGTGCGGGCCGCGAGGCCGTCGAGTACGCACTCCAGGCCGAACGCGAACTCCGCGTCGGGGTCTAGCTCTTCGGCCTCGTGGACGCGGCGGGCGAGCATCGGGTGATCGCCCGCCGCGAGGACGGCGCTGATGTAGGGGCCGAGGCTGCGCTGCCACTGCTCCTCGCTCAGGCCGGTGCGTTGCTCGGCGCGCCGGGCGGCCTGCTGGGTGGCCACCGAGCCCAGCACGTACGCGTGCACGGCACCGAGCGCCTGCGACGCCAGCGTGATGTCGGGGGTGAGTGCGACGGCGGCGCGCAGGGCGGATTCGGCCCGCCGGAGCGTGTTGGGGCCGAGCGAGGGCCTGCCTGCCAGTTCGGCCGCCAGCCACGGGTGGCGCAGCAGGATGGTGCGCTGGGCGTGCGCGACCGCGGCCAGGTCGGTGCGCCAGTGGGGGGTGGGTTCGGGGAGCGGGTCCTCGCCCTGGGCCGCGTCGACCATCAGGTCGACCAGCTCGTCGCGGTTGGTGATGTAGCGGTAGAGGGTGGCCGTCCCGGAGCCGAGGTCGCTCGCGATCCGGCGCATCGAGACCGCGGCCAGGCCCTCCGCGTCGGCGACGGCCAGCGCGGCGGCCACGTACTGGTCCACCCCCGGGGCGCGGCGGGCCGGTTCGGGACGCGGTCTGGTCCACACCGACCAGGGATCGGGTTCGGTCATTGGGTGCTTCCCTCTCTCGTTGACCGGCATTCTAGCTTCTGGCTACGGTGTAGCCATGACGGAAACAGCGTATCCAGAAGTTCCGGTCCTCGTGGTCGGGGGCGGCAGCGTCGGGCTGCTCACCGCGGCCTTGCTCGCCCACCACGGCGTCCCCGCGGTCCTCGTCGAACGCCGCCCGGGGCCGTCGGTCCACCCGCGCGCCACCGGCATCGGGCCCCGGACGGTCGAGATCCTGCGCGAACTCGGTCTGGACACCGCCGTCGACGCCGCCGCCGTCGACCTTCGGGGTGCCACGGCCAAGGCGGTGGCACGGACCGTCGTCGAGATGGGCACGGGCGACGTCGTGACCGTGCCCATGCCGGTCCCGTCCGCCACCGAGCCGGAGACGACGCCGTTCAGGCTGCGCGGCGTCTGCGCGCAGGACCGCCTCGACGCCGTGGTGGCGGCCGACCTGGCACGCCGCGGAGCGGAGGTGCGCTGGTCGACCCGCCTGGTCGGGATCGTGCAGGACGCCGACGAGGTCGACGTCGAGCTGGAGGGGCCCGATGGCCGCTACGCGCTGCGCTGCGGGCACGTGGTGGCCGCGGACGGCACGCACAGCCCCGTGCGCACCGCGCTCGGCCTGGGCACCTCCGGGGCGGGCGACCTGGGCAAGTCGAAGATCAACATCTTGTTCGGCGCCGACCTCCGGCCCCACCTGCGGGGAATGTCCTTCGGCACCTGCACGATCACCACGCCGCAGGCCCCCGGCCTGCTGGTGACCGTGGACGGAGCGAGGACCTGGGTCCTCCACGTCACCTGCGACGTGGACGGGGGCGAGCGCCCCGAGGACTTCACGGAGGAACGGTGCGTCGCGCTCGTCCGCGCGGCGGTCGGCGATCCCGGGCTCGACGTCGAGGTGCGCAGCGTGCTGCCGTGGCGGCCCCGGAGCGCCCTGGCCGACCGTTTCGCCGTCGGCCGGGTGTTCCTGGTCGGTGACGCCGCCCACACCGTGGCGCCCATCGGGGCGTTCGGCCTCAACACCGGCGTCGCCGATGCCCACAACCTGGCGTGGAAGCTGGCCGCCGTCCACCACGGCGAGGCGGGCGCCGGCCTGCTCGACACCTACGCGCAGGAGCGCGAGCCGGTGGCCGCGGCGACGCTGGACCAGGCGATGCGCAGGTTCGCCGACCCGGCGCTGCACTGGGGGCGTGGACCCGAGGCCGACGCCGCCAGGGCGGCGGCGGGAGTGTGGGCGGCGCCGCTCGTGCACCTCGGCCAGCGGTACGACTCGGCCGCCGTCGTCGATCCGCGGCCGGAACTCCCGTCCACGGTCGACCTGGCGGCGGCACTCGACGGGTCGCCTGGCTCACGGGTGCCCCACGCGTGGGTCGACGGGGTCTCCACCCTCGACCTGGTCGCATCCCGCTGGACCCTGCTGGCGGGCGCCGCGGGCGATGGGTGGCTCGCTGCCGCGGCGGGCGTCGGCCTGCAGGCGCACCGGGTCCGCGCGCCGTGGCTGCCCGACGACGGGGCACTGCTCGTACGACCGGACGCGATCGTCGCGATGCGGGTCACCTCGCCGGTCCCGGACCCGGCGCGGCGCCTCGCCGACGTCCTCGACCAGCTGCTGGCCCGCCCGGTCCCGGGTACCTGACCCGCGCTCACCCCGACAGCGGCGCCCCGTCACAGCGGTCCGGGTCACGGTCCACCCCTGAGTACGGGTCAGACCGGCTCGGCCGCGCGGGCCGCCGGACGCGACAGGGCAAGGCCGTGTCCGGCCCAGCGGTCGAACCTGCCGCAGCCGGTGAACGGCGCCCCGCAGACGACCAAGCGGCGACGGCCATCGCGTACTCGCGCAGCAGGTCGGACGACCAACCGGACGCCGGGCGAGGGTGGTGACCACAGCAACGGCGGCCTCCCGCACGGCCCTGCGGGTGCGCAGCACCACCCGCACCACCTCGCCCGGATCGATCCGCAACCCGCCCGGCTCGACCCACCAGCCCGATGCGGCGGCCGAGGCGCTCGAACGAGCCTCCGGGCAGCCTTCCGGCCAGGTCCCCGGCGCGGAAGCAGCGGCGCGGACCGTCACGGCGAAAGGATCCGGAAGGACGCGGCCGGGCGGGACAGAGTCCCGGCACCGCACGCACGTCAACACGCGTACCGACAAGCCACCCTGACGCGCTCTTCCCCGCCCGGCTGCGCCCGGGCACGATGGCTCCCAGGCGGACGCGAACATCCGTGCCGACCGTCCGACGGGAGGGGAAGCGCCATCATGGGTGAACACGAGAAGCCCGCACCGGACCCGGGCCAGGGCACCCCGCCGCCCGGCAACAGCGACGGCCAGGTACCTCCGCCGCCGCCCGGCGACGGAAAGCACCGGAAGTAGGCGTTCGTGGGGATGACGATGGTCGGCCGCCCCGGTCTCGACCTTGATCGGTACCGTGCCCGCCTCGACGAGGTGATGGCCGAGCGGGGGGCGTGGCCCGAACGTTCGCCCTGGATCCGGGAGGCGGTTGCCGCGCTGCCCCGCGACCGGTTCGCGCCCGAGCTGCTCTGGCGCTGGGACGGCCACCGGTGGGCGGCCCTCGACCGGGCGGCCGACCCGGACGGCTGGGCCGGCGAGCTGTACGGGGATCCGGACACGGCGGCTATCACCCAGCTCACGGGCGACCTGCCCACCTCCAGTCTCTCCTGTCAGGCGGTGGTCGCGGACATGGCCGACTGCCTGCTGCTGGAGCCCGGGCAGCGCGTCCTGGAACTCGGCGCCGGGGCGGGCTGGAACGCCGCGCTGCTCGCCCACCGCGCCGGACCCGGCAAGGTCACCTCCGTGGAGGTCGACCCTCGGCTCGCCGCCACGGCGGCCGACCGGATCCGCGCGGCGGGCCTGGACGTCGCGGTCGTGCTCGGGGACGGCGACACCGGGTGGCCCGCCGGGGCTCCGTACGAGCGGGTCATCGCCACCTACGCGGTCGAGCGGGTCCCGTGGGCGTGGGTGGAGCAGACCGCTCCGGGCGGACGGATCGTCACCCCGTGGGGCCGGCTCGGGCACGTCGCCCTGACCGTCGCCGACGACGGCAGGTCCGCCTCGGGCTGGATGCAGGGCCTCGGACAGTTCATGGCCACCCGCACGGCCGACGCCGCCGCGGGCGGCTCGCCGGGGCCGGCCGCCTTCGCGGCCGTCCGCGGCCACCACGAGCCCGAGCACCACGGGGAGACCGACCGCGACCCCGCGGCGCTCACCGACTGGTGGCGGCTCGGCTTCGCGGTACGCGTCGCCCTGCCCGACACCGCGGTGACCTGCGCGAGCGACGCCGACGGCACCAGCGCCTGGCTGACCGACGGCCGCTCCTCCTGGGCCACCCTGTCCGCCCGGCCCGACGGCGGGGCATGGGTGCTCGAGGGCGGCCCCCGCCGGCTCGCCACCGAACTCGAGGACGCCTGGGCACAGTGGGAACGGATCGGCTCCCCCGGCGTCTACGACTACGGCATCACCGTCACCGCCACCGGCCAGTACACCTGGGCCAACGACCCGCACACCGGACCACGCTGGCCGAAGACCGGATGAGGGCCCCTGCCCGACGCCGTTACCGGTACCTGCCTCCGGCTCGTGACAAAATCGCGCCGTCGGCTTGTGCGGCCATCACCAGCAGGTGGGCGCACGCACAAGCGACCCGAGTGAGTCGCGCAGGTCGAGGCAGCGCTCCCGGCGGACGGCGACGCGCTCGAGCGGGTGGTGCAGGGCGACGGTCTGATCCGCCACGTGGCGGAACTCTCCGAGGCCGCGGATGCCCGAGCCCAGGGACGACCACCTGTTCGATCAAGGTCCCTCCCGTGCCACCGCCCTGGCACCCGCGCCGGCCGAACTGGAACAGGCTGTGGACGCCTGCGACGGCGTCCGCACCGGACCGTGCCACACGGCGGCTCGGGTCCTGCCCGTACTTGCTCGACCGGTACAAGCCGCCTGTTCACCGACCGGTCTCGCCCGACCGGAGCCTCCGCCCTCTCGCGTGACGTTGCCGGATGAGGTCCGGTACGGATCAGCGCCGCTCCCGGCCCGCGAGCCATGCACCCACGCAGCCTCCGATCACGAGCGGCAGCGCGTACAGCACCAGGCCGACCGCTGCCAGGGCCCACAGCCAGGACGCATCCTCACCCGCCGTCCACGCGCCGGTCGCGGCGGCGGCCGCGGGAAGCACGGCGATCCCGGCTCCGACCGTCACCATCAGGATCGCCCGTGCACGGTTCCGCCCGAGGTAGACACCCAGGGGAACGGCCGGGATCGTGCCGAGGGCGATGGCTCCCAGCAACAGCCCGACGAACGGCCCCACGGCGGCCACTACCACCCAGCCGACCGCCCACACCCAGGCGAGCACCGACCGGTTCCCGCCACCCTCCGCAGCCGAACTCTCCACCTGTCCCCCGATTTCAACGCCGAGCGGCCGACATCATGGCACAGATTTTTGAACATGTTCAACATTGGCTCGCATCTCGCCATGCACCAATAACACGCACCCGGGACTGCCGGCAGGAGGACCCACCCCCGCAGCACCCAGAAATCCTTTATCCCCGCGCGGCCGCGGCTGATGGAGCAGGCCGGGCGCGACACCGGAAGGGCCGAGTGCCGTCAGTAGTCCATGATCTCCCGCCATTCGCCCGGGAGTTCCGCTCGGAGGCGGTCGACGGCCTCGGGCGTCAGCGCCCTGAACTCCAGCCACCCGAGCTCGACGCCGTCGTCCGAGCGGTCGTCGCAGACCAGTGCGTCGCGGCCGGCGAACCACCGCTGCAGGCCGTCACAGGCCTCGGGCCTGTACAGCGACGGCACCGCCGTGAGGTGGCGCTCCAGGTACTCGGCGTCGCCGGGAAGGCGTTCCCTCCTCCGGCCGCCGTTGTCGCCGCACAGGGTGTTCTGCGTGATCAGCAACTCGATGCAGGCGAGCGAGAAGCGGTCCGCGTACGCGGTCCATTCGCCACCCGCCTCGTGGCTGTCCATCACGACCGGCGGGTCGCTCTCGTGGACGTGGTCCAGCGGGATCGCGAAGCCGTAGGAGAAGAGCTTCTCCGTCTGCCAGACGAGCACGCCGTCCTCCGTCTCCAGGTCCTCGGGCGGGTACGGGTAACGGAGGGCGTGGAAGAGGTCCCAGCGCCGCCCGAACCGGGCGTACCACTCGCGCATCGCCCCGGGCAGTGCGAAGCCCAACCGGTGCTCGGCGGCGGCCAGTTCGGTCTCGGGCACTCCGTCCTCGGGGCGCACCGGCGCGCCGAGGTGCGCGGCGAAGCGTTCGACGAACGTGAAGGCGGCGGACGGGCCGGTGAGGGCCGATGGCAGGTCCGCCCGGAGATCGAGGCTTTCGGACATCCGAGAACGATATCCCCCAGGAAGGACACAACCACCGGTCGGTCCGTCCGGTCCGTCCGGTTCTCCCCCGCGCGACGAACCGGGCCGGGCCGCGGGGCCGCAGAGGTTCGCCGGGGTGACAGATACCCCCTTGACGAATGGTCAAGAACTGTTGACCATTGGGGCATGCCCACAGACGATCTTCCCGAGACGTTCCACGTCACCACGGACGAGCAGCTACGCGCCGTCTCCAACCTCACCCGCCACCGGATCATGGCCGTGCTCCGCTTCGAGCCCGCGACGATCACGCAGATCGCCGAGCGGGTGGGCCTCGCCAAGGGGAGTTCCAGTTACCACGTACGGCTGTTGGAGCGAGCCGGCCTGGTGAAGGTGGTCCGGACGCGGAAGGTCCGCGGCGTCACCGAGCGGTACTACGCCATGGCCGCGCGGTCGATCGAACTGCCGGATCCGGGCGAAGGAGGGCCGGATGTGCTGATGCGCCACGCGGTGGCGGACCTGGAGGCGTCGCCGGCGGACAGCGAGCGGCACGTGCGGATGGCGCACCTGCGGCTCACCGAGGAGCAGTTCGCGCAGCTGGGGGCGCGGTTGGAGGCACTGGCGGACGAGTACCGGGACCTGTCCGATCCGTCGCTGCCGGACGCGTCACTCGTCTTCGCACTGTTCCACCCGGCAACGCAGGCGCAGGCCGAGGGGGACTCCAAGTGACCACAGAAGCTCCGAAGTTGCCGACCGGGTTCGGACGGCTGTGGACCGCGCAGACGGTGTCCTCGCTCGGCGACGGGGTGACGCATGCCGCGCTGCCACTGCTCGCCTTGACGTTGACGCGCGACCCGATGGCGCTCGCCGTCGTCACGGCCGCCGGAACGCTGCCGTGGCTGCTCTTCGGGGTGCTCGGCGGCGCACTGGTGGACCGCTGGGACCGCCGGCGCACGATGTGGGTCACGGACGCCGCACGCGCGGCGCTGCTCGCGGTACCGGCGGCAGCGGCCACGCTCGATGCGCTGAGCGTTCCCCTGCTCGCGGCCCTCGCCTTCCTCCTCGGCCTCGGCGGGCTCTTCTTCGACACGGCCGCCACGGCCTACCTGCCGGACCTGCTCTGCCGCGACCCCGCACTCCTGGAACGCGCCAACTCCCGCCTGCGCGGCAGCCAGACCGCCGCGTCCGGCTTCGCGGGCCCGCCCGCGGGCAGTGCCCTGCTCGCGCTGGGGCGGGCGGTTCCGCTGCTCGCCGACGCGGTCTCGTTCGCGCTCTCCGCGCTGCTCGTACGGTCGCTGCCTGCCGCGCCCCGGCCCGTGCCGCAGGCCCGTGAGTCGCTGCTGCGACAGGCGCGGGCCGGCGCCTCGTACGTCCTGCGGGATCGGTTGCTGCTCGGGCTCGCGCTGCGCCCGGCGGTCGGGAACATCGCCTTCCTCGCCGTGGAGACCGTTCTCGCCCTCTTCGCGCACGACCGTCTCGGCATCGGCACCCTCGGCTTCGGCCTGCTCCTGACGGCGGAGGCCACCGGCGGTCTGCTCGGTACGGGCGTCGCCTCCTTCCTCGGCCGGCGCCTCGGCACCGGCACCGCGCTGACCTGCACGGCCGCGGTCGAAGGGCTCGCCGTCCTCGGCCTGGCCGCCGCCCCGAACCCGTACCTCGCCGGCCTCGCACTCGCGGTCTGCGGAGCGGGCATGGGCGCCACGATGGTGCTCGGGCCCTCCCTCCGACAGGCGATCGTTCCCGCCCACCTGATGGGCCGGGTCGCCTCCACCTCCCGCATGCTCGCCATGTGCGCCGCCCCGTTCGGCTCCTTCCTCGGCGGCTGGCTGGCCAGCACCTACGACGTCCGCGCCCCGCTCTTCGCCGCGGCCGGCCTCCTCCTCACCATGACCGCCGTCACGGCGACCATGACCACCAACCGCAGGATCGAGGCAGCGCTTCAGACCGCCGCCCCGGCCGATGCTCCGGCTCGCCGCGAATCCTCGGAACCTGTTCACGCGGGTGCCGTTTAGGGCACATCCCTCGCCTGTGCGGGGTGCTTCGGGCGCCGAGACCGGAGGGGGCGCAGAGCGTGACGGACGGCGGACGTCGTCGGACAGACCGTGGTCGGTGGGTGCGGTTAGGGTGCCGGTCATGTCTGCTGATTTCCGAAGCGATGGTCAGGTCCGTGAAGATGCCGCAGGGCGTGGGCGGTTGACCGATCCGGGATGGCTGGTGCAGGGCGACCCGGAGCAGGTCCTGGCGGCGCTGGACGCTGCGGTCGGGCCGGAGGAGGTGGCGGCTGCTGCCGTGTACCGGGCGTCGGGGCATGTCCACCGTGACGCCGGTACGCAGGTACGGCGGCAGCTGCTGGCGCTGGACGCCGCACGGTACGGCAACCCGGGGCTGGCGAGGAGCCTCGCGGAGGTGCCGCTCCCCCAGGAGGCCGCTGGTGGCTGGACGGTGGAGTGGGCGACCGGTACCGGCCTGGACGCACGGCTGCGGTACGCGCTGCCCGCGCCGGCCGAGGTGACTGCGGTGGCTACCGTGGTCGCGGAGGGCCGCGGATTCGCCGTCGCCGGCTGCAAGGACGGCACGCTGCACTGGTGGGACCCGGTCACCGGCCGCAAGCTCGGCCAGGCCGCAACCGGTCACACCGGCGCCGTGCGTGATCTGGTGACGGCGGTGACGGACGGGGGTCCCGTCGCCGTCACCTGCGGCTCCGACGGGACGGTCCTGGCCTGGGACCTCGCCGAGGGACGACCGGTCGGGGAGTACCGCGCCGGCGACGGCGTCCGGATCATCTCCCTGGCCACCGCACCGGTCGAGGGCCGACCGGTCCTGGTCGCCGGCTGCACCGACCGCCTGCTCCGGGTGTGGGACCTGGCCGTCCCCGGCCCCACCACGGAGCTCCTGACCATCAGTACCGGCCATGTGCATGCGCTGGCGACGGCGGTGGTGGACGGCCGTCCGGTCGCCGTCACCGGCCATCCCGAAGGCGCCGTCCGGAGGTGGGACCTGATCACGGGACGGGAGCTGCGCGCCGGGGGCAACGACGAGGATTCCCACCCGACGGCCGCCGACAGCAGCAGCGACACGGACGGCGATGGCGGCGGCGGTGACGGCGGGATGCGCCGGTGCGGCACCATGGAGGTCGAAGCCATGACGCACGTCCTGGCCACCGACCCGGCGTTCGAGTGCCCGTTGGTGATCAGCGCCAACTCCTACGCGACGTACATCTGGGACCTGGCCACGGGTGATCAGGTGGGTGGGCCGGGTGGCGGGTTCGCGCAGGCGGCGACCCTCACGGTGCTCCGCGGGCGCCCCACCGCGATCGTCGGGTTCGGCCTCGGCGGGCCGGTCGCCGTGTGGGACCTGTCCACCCGCGAGCGCTCCCACCGGCCGCTGACCGGCCATCAAGGGACCGTGCGGGGAGCGGCCACGGCCGTGGTGCAGGGGCGCCATCTCGCCGTCACCGGCGGCGACGACCGATCGGTCCGCATCTGGGACCTCGGCCAGGAGGAATCGGACAGCCGTCCGGCCGGTGCTGCGGGGCCCGTGCAACGGGTCACCACGGGAGTCGTCGACGGCCGTTCGGTCATCATCACCGGCGGGTCGGACACCGAGGTGCGGATCTTGGACATCCACGACGGGGGTCAGCTGGGTGAGCCGCTGACCGGCCACACGGCCGCCGTGTCCATGCTGACGGTGGGTACGGTGGAGGGACGGCCCGCGCTGCTCACCCGCGACCGGCACGTGAGGGCGCAGGTCCGGGACCTGGCCACCCGAGAAGAGCTGCACGGACTGACGACGAGCGAGTACACCAGCCCGTCCATCCGGTTCTTCGCGGCACCGGAGGGCCGCTTCGTCGCCGTGACCTCGGAAGGACGCGTGTGGGACCTGGCCGCGCACGCCTGGATGGGGGTACAGCCGCAGCAGCGCGGCGCCCTGGCCCTGGAGACGCTCGAAGGCCGCAACCTCCTCCTGACCGGCGACCGGACGGAGACGGTCCAGCTCTGGGACCTGGCCACGGGTGAACGCTTCGGGCCTCCCCTGACGGGCCACACCGCCGAGGTGTCGGCCGGCGCGGCGGGGACGCTGGACGGTCGCACCGTCGTCGCCGCCGGGAGCATCGACGGAACCGTCCACGTGTGGCACGCCGCCACGGGGCAGCAGCTCGGGACGTACGCCTTCCCCTCCCCGATCGGCGGACTGGCGGTGGCCCCGGACGGGCAACTGGTGGTCTGCTTCGGCTCGGACATCGCCGTTCTGACCCACCGTTGACCAGGGCGGAGGATCACCGCCCACGTCCATCGGACGGCAGACCGACCCCCTGCGAGGTGGCCGACCGAAGTCCCCTGGCCGGTGCGGGCCGGGTCCGGGATCATGGGCCGATGACCATGAGACCGGACGACCTTCTCAGTCTGAGCATCGTGTGTCCGCCACCCGACGAGGGCCGCGTGGAGGTCCGCCCGGTCGTCAACGGCCGGGATCTCCTGGCCGAGGTGGTCCCCGGTGGCGTGGGAGGCTCCCGGTACGTGGGGGTGGGCCCTCGGTATCTGTTGGGCCTCGACAGGCCGTTGCAGGCCGCGGCGACGCCCCGTGAGGTTCGTCTCGCTCGGTCCGGCTGCGGCGCGGAGGAGTGCTGTGGTGCCCTGTACGTGACGGTCAGGAGGGACGGGGACCACGTGGTCTGGGCGGGCTTGCGCGACCCGGCCAACCGGGACTTCGACCTGCCGGAACTCCGCTTCGCCGCAGGCCGGTACGGAGCCGAGGTCCTGCGGGCCGGCGAGGACCGCAGTTGGGAGTGGCCGGCAGGAGCGGTCGCGCGGCTGCTCGAGGCGGGATTGAGACGACGCGGGGACTGGCTCGCCCGGTGGGAGTGCGAGTTGGAGGAGGTCTGGGCCTCCCGCAGAGAGCCCGACCGGATCCACGTCATCCTGAGGCATCCCCCCACCCGGGCCGGGACGGATCCGCCCTGGCTCCAGTTCGGGATGACTCTCCCGATCTCCGCGGCCTCCCCATCGGAGCAGGCCGAGCGCCTTGAGGCGCAGCTGACCGCAGGCGATCGCCGTGCCACCGCCGCGGTCTGGGGAGGTTCGCATGACGCCGGGCGACTCGGCTACCCATGGCCGCCGGTCGACCCGCTGTTCGGGTGAACGGAAGGGCGAGCGCCCACCGAGCAGGGGTCGGCAACCCGACCGGCCCGACCCGGTCCGGGCGCGGCCCGGCGGGTGGTCGGCCACGTGCGCGATGGCGCCCGTTCGGTGGGCGGCTACTGGTGGCCGAGGCGGAGGGTGACGGTCTGGCTGTCCCGGAGGGAGTGGTTCTGGGCGTGGACGGTGACGTGCAGCTGGTGCTGCGATCTAGGCCTGCCAGGCGGCCGCCACGGCCTCCGCGCAGGCGGCGGCCTGGGCGCGACCGGCCCGTGCGGCGTCCGACCGCCGGGACGGGTCGAGCATGTTGCGGCCGAAGGCCCGGCGGGTGCCCCGGTCCGGAGTCAGGACCACCACGTCGGCGCCTTCCGCGGCGAGTTCCTCGCCCTGCGCCACGGCATTGGGGTGCGGGCCCACGGCCTTGGGGATCGGGGAGAGGGCGATGATCCGGCGGTGCCCGCGGGCCAGGTGGACGTTGGTGGTCGAACGGCTGCCGCCGTCCATCCACCGTCGTCCGGCCACGGACACGGGCGGCCAGACCACCGGCACCGCACAGCTCGCCGCGACCGCCTCGGGCAGGGTGACCCCGGCTGCCGCATCGAAGACCTCCAGTGCCCCGGTCAGCACGTCGACCGCCGTCACCCACAGGTTCCGGGCGGGCCACTCCCCCACCCCTTCGAGCAGGGTGCCGACCGAGTCGAGGACGACGGACTCGTCGACCGTGCGGGAGGCGAGCGCGGCGCGCGCAAGACGCCGGACGGACCGCTGCGGATCCCGTGAGCCGAGTGCTGCCCACAGGAACCGGGCGGTCTGGCCCGGTGTGACCGTGACGTCGATGACGGGGGCGCCGGCGAGCTGCCCTTCGTACAACTCCTCGGCGCCGACGCCCGACGTCAGACGGGCGCCGATGATCGAACCCGCGGAGGTGCCGATCACGGTGTCGGCGTCCGAGAGGTCGATTCCGGACTCCGCGAGCCCGGCGATCACACCGATCTCCCAGGCTCCTCCGAGGGTTCCACCGCCACCGAGTACAAGAGCCGTGCCTGCCATCCGCAAAGTCCCTCCCGCCTGAGTGGGAATCAGTCCCCGTTTCCCGTCCGACGGTAGCATCGATACCGGGGAGCACTCCCCGGTACGTCCCGCCGAGGCAAGGAGCGACCATGACAGTCAGTGCGGGGCGGCCCCGGCCGGTGCGACGTGACGCGCGCCGCAACCGCGAACTGCTCGTCACGGCAGCCCGTGAGGTGTTCTCCGAGCAGGGCCTGAGCGCCCCGCTCGATGAGATCGCCCGCCGCGCGGGGGTCGGCAACGCCACGCTGTACCGGAACTTCTCCACCCGCGCCGACCTCATCGAAGAGGTGTTCCACGGAGCGCTGGCCGCGACGGTGGCCGCCGGTGAACAGGCGCGGGACGCCGAGGACGCCTGGACCGGCATGGCCGGCTACCTCGGCGCGGTGTTCGCCGGACTCGCTGCCGATCGCGGCGTCAACGACCTGATGACGACGGGCATCGAGGGTGTCCGCTCCCTTGACGCCGTCCACACGCACAACCGCGAGACCGTGGACCTGCTGATCCGCCGTGCGCAGCAACAGGGCACGCTGCGCGCCGACGTCACCACCGAGGATCTGCTCGTCATGCTGGCGGCCCTCGGCCGGGCCGTACCGGCACTCGCGGCGGTGGTCCCGGATGTGTGGCGCCGCTACCTGACGCTCTTTCTGGACGGCTTGCGGACCGTGCCGCAGGAAGGTGCCCTCCCGGCGCCCGCGCTCACCCCCGCGGAACTGGCGGACGTCCTGCGCGATCTGGGCCCGCACCGGTCCCGCTGATCCCCTCCTGCACGGCGCCTCTCCGACGGGCGACCGGAGCCGCTCGACGGTGCCGGGCTCCGACACGCCGAAGGGCCGGTGGACGTGCCGGCCGTCGGCGGGACCGGAGAATTGCATGTCGGCGCGGCGACCGTTCTTCCGGGCTCCGGCCGGTCCACACCGTGACCGGGACGACGACCGACTCATCAGGAGTGCAGACATGGGCCTCATCCACCTCGAGCTGTTCACCACCCTCGACCTGGTCGGGCAGGCGCCCGGCGGACCCGACGAGGACCCGGTGGGGTTCCCGTTCGGCGGCTGGCAGGCGCCGCTGCTGGACGAGGCCACCGGGGCGCAGATCCTGGCCGCGTACGAGGGCACGGACGCGCTCCTGCTGGGGCGGCGGACGTACGACATCTTCGCCGCCTACTGGCCGCACCAGAAGGAGGGCGAGATCGCCGAACTCTTCAACCGCGTGCCGAAGTACGTTGCGTCCCGGGGCACGCCGGACCTCCCATGGGCCGGATCCGTGCTGCTCGGGCCGGATCTGGCGGACGCGGTCCGTGAGGTCCGCAACCGGCACGAGAACGTGAAGGTCGTCGGGAGCCTGGACCTGGTGCAGACGCTCCTGCGCGAGAAGCTCTTCGACCGCCTCGACCTGTGGGTGCACCCGATCGTGCTGGGCGTCGGGAAGAAGATGTTCGACGGCGGTGCGGTGCCCACCAACCTCACGCTCGTCGAGCCGCCGGTGGCCGGTCCCCAGGGCACCGTGTACCTGCGCTACGGGCTCGCCGACGGCACGCCCCGGACGGGCGACATGAGCGCACCCGACCGCGGCCTCGGGTCCGACGGCTGACACCGCCGCCGCGGCCGTCTGGCGGCCTGCCGGCGGGGACCTGCACGGCGGCGCCGTACAGGTCCCCGTCGGCCCGGACGTCACAGCCCGGTGGCCAGCCAGACGGTCACGGCCGCGGTGGTGATGAGCCCGAGGTTGAGTGCGATCCGGCGGTCGCCGCCGGTCAGGTGGACGGCGATCGCACCGGCCTGGAGGAGTACCAGGCCGCCGGCCGCGGCCGGGGCCAGGGCAGGCGCGATGCCCGTCAGCGGCGGCAGGACCAGGCCGGCCGCGCCGAGTATCTCGACCGTTCCCAGTGCCCTGAGGGCGGGCAGGGGTACGCGGTCGACCCAGGCCATCATCGGTCGGAGCTGGTCGCGGCTGCGGCTCACTTTCAGCGTGCCCGCGTAGAGGTAGAAGAGCGCGAGCAGTCCCGCGACGATCCAGTAGGCGGTGTTCATGGTTCCGTTCAAGGTGGTGTTCGCGGTGGTGTTCACAGCGGTGTTCACGATTCAGGCGAGGTCGGTGGCAGGCTCGGTCGCGTAGCGGCTCATCGCGTCGGTGTTGGCCTGCGGCGTCAAGGGCCGGCCGTCGGCGAGCACGTCCTGGAGGTCCCGGAAGTACTGCACGTACAGGTCGGGGGTGAAGGTGCTGAGCATGACGGCGGGTCGGTCGGTCCGGTTGGCGAAGGTGTGCGGGGTGCCGGGCGGAACCATGACGAGCGTGCCCGTGGTGGCGTCGTGGTGCTCGTCCCCGACGGTGAACCGCACGGTGCCCGAGAGGATGTAGAAACCCTCGTCGTGCTGGGCGTGGCGGTGCTGCGGCGGTCCCTGGGTGTGCGGGGCGAGGACGGACTCGGCGATCGCGAGGCGGTGCCCGGTGTGGCTGCCGTCCTCCAGGACGCGCATGTGCGTGGTGCCCAGCACGATCGTCTCGCCGTCGCCGGGTCCCACCACGGATACGGTGGGGTGGGCCTGCGGCGCGTCGGCCGCTGTCTCTTCGGTCATGTCGGTCATGGTCACCAGTGCATCGCCGGGGGTGTGCCGGTGTCCAAGACCCATCCCACGGAGCCGATACCCGGAGGGTATCTTTGCAGCGTGGAGCTACGAACCCTGCGCTACTTCGTGGCCGTCGCCGAGGAACTCCACTTCGGCCGGGCGGCCACCCGGCTGCACATGAGCCAGCCGCCGCTGAGCCGGGCGATCAAGCAGTTGGAGGCCGAGGTCGGGGCCCTGCTGTTCGCCCGCTCGCCCACCGGCGTCACGCTCACCGCGGTGGGCGCGGTGCTGCTCGACGAGGCGCGGTCCCTGCTCGACCATGCCGACCGCGTCCGGGTCCGCGTGGGCGCGGCGGCCGGCGCCTCGACCCTCACCGTCGGCATCCTGGGCGACGGCACCGACCCGGGGGTGTCCAGGCTGGCCGCCGCCTACCGCCGGACCCACCCCGGCGTGGACATCCGGATCCGCGACACCGATCTGACCGACCCGACCTGCGGGCTGCGCGCCGGACTGGTCGACGTCGCCCTGACCCGGGCGCCGTTCGACGAGACCGCCCTGACGGTGCGTGCGCTGCGGGACGATCCGGTCGGCGTGGTCCTGCGCGCCGACGATCCGCTGGCCCGCCGCGACCGGCTGCGGCTCGCCGAGCTGGGCGACCGCCGCTGGTTCCAGTTCCCGCAGGGCACCGACCCCCTCTGGCAGTCCTACTGGAACGGGGGCACGCCGCGCGAGGGCCCGGTGGTGCGCGGCGTCCAGGAGTGCCTGCACGCCGTGCTGTGGAACGGCACGGTCGGCCTGGCCCCGCTCGGGCACGACCTGCCCGCGGAGCTGACGGTGGTACCGCTGGCCGACATGGCGCCGAGCCGCGTGGTGGCGGTGTGGAACGAAGGCGACACCAATCCGCTGATCCACTCCTTCATCGGGATCGCGACGGCCGCCTACCGTCACCGAGCGCCGCGACGGGCGGTGCACAGCGGCGATGCCGGTGGGGATGTCGGTGGGGATGTCGGTATGGGCCGGTAGCGTGACTCCCCATGCTCGCGCGATTGATGAACAGGATCGGCCTGCCCGCCGGAGTGCGGCTCGTTCGGCCGCTGGCCGGGGGTGGCTGGTGGGTGACGTGCCAGGATGACCCGCGGCAGGCGGTCGTCCTCGACGGCCGGCTCCAGGAGGTCCGCCGGGTTGATGTGCCCCTTGCGTCGGACACCGCCTCCTACGCCGTCTCCCCTGACGGCAGCATGCTGGCTGCCTCCCTCGAGGACGGCATCCAGG
The DNA here is from genome assembly GCF_040651175.1 of Kitasatospora sp. NPDC048540. Lineage (NCBI taxonomy): Bacteria > Bacillati > Actinomycetota > Actinomycetes > Kitasatosporales > Streptomycetaceae > Kitasatospora > Kitasatospora sp. NPDC048540. The sequence continues at coordinate 48,548 of NZ_JBEZIR010000022.1, read as the reverse complement.
TGGCCGGGCCGGACGTCGGCTGGAGGCGGGGGCACGGCTCGTGGAGCGACTTCCCCTCAGGGCTCGGTGCCTGCGCGTTCTCGCCCGACGGCACCGAGGTGTGGGCCACGGTGCGGCCGGGCGACCCGGACGATGAGGATCCCGACGGCGAGTGCGGGGACCCTGAGCAGGAGGACAGCGAAGGCTGGGGCGACGAGTGCTGGGTCCTTGACGCCGTGACGGGGAAGGTGCTCGGCCGCACGTCCATGGACAGTGAGATGTCGTACTCGCATCTCACGGTCCACCCCGACGGCCGCCACGTCGGGGTCGTGGTGAGCGAGGGACAGGACGGCAGCTTCGGGTACTGGCTGCGCCGCGAGGGGAACCGCCTGGTCAAGACTCCCACCGACCTGATGGGACGCCACGACCGGTCGTTGGTGGCCGTCGCCCCCGACGGCCGCCACTACCTCAACCAGGGCTGGGTCACCCTGTCCACCCACTCCTTCCCGGGCGCGGAACTCCTCACCGAGCGCCCGGCCGCCGATGTCCTCCTCCGGGGACGGCCCTGGAACTACGTCTTCGGGTACTACGACGCGTCCACGGTGCTGGCCACGGTCGCGGACGACGACGGCGTCGCCTCCACCGTGGTGCTCCGGGCGCCGTCCCTCGAGCTGCTGGGCGAGGTCGAGTACCCCGTACGGACCCGGCCCCGGGCCGTTGTCTGCGCAGGTGACGGCAGCTGGCTCACCGTCGATGGAACGGACCTGGTCCGCTGGTCCCTCGGGTAGCAGCGCGACCGCCGGTACCGGGGAACGCGCCTCCCAGGACCGGCCTCCCGGACCGGCCGTCGCAGCGTTCGATCAGGCCGCACCGGCGGCGGGCTACCCCAGGTCGCGGTCCGAGAGGCAGTAGTCGACGTCCGGGTCCGCCTCGATTCCCAGCAGCGCCGCCATCTCGGGGATCCGCTCCTCGGGGACGTCGAAGACGGACCCGACCAGGTCGGGCCAGTCGCCCACCCATGCGGCGGCGGTCTCGACCGAGAAGGATTCGGGCAACCGGTACCAGGCCGTCAGTTCGTCCTGGCCCCTGCGGAATCCCTCGATGATCCAGGTCATTTCACACACTTCCTGCCGGGGACGGGCCCCTTGAGCTGGTTCCCGGTGTCCGGGTCGTAGGCGCCCAGGTGCTTGCCCTGCTTGTTATACTTCTCGACCTCGCCGTGCTGGGAGTCCCACTCGTAGATGTTCTTGCCGTCCTCCCAGCGCGCACGCTTTCCACCACCGCCCTGGACCGGTGTCTTCGCCCGGACCGAGCGGGCGCCCGGGAATCCGGGCAGGGTCGCCGGCGCCTTCACCGGACCGGTGAGCGCACGGCTGCCCGGCGCCGGTGGGGTCGGTGTCGGTGTGCCGCCGCTCCCCGCACCGCCGTTGCCCGTGCCGGCGTTGCCCCCGCCCTTGGTCTTGCGCTTCGCGAGCCCGAGCGGGTCGATCTCGTCCAGCGGGTTGGCGACGTAGGCGTAGTGGTTGGGCGCCGGCGCCAGGCCGAGCGGGTCCGGCGTGACGAAGCGTGCCGTCTCGGGATCGTAGTAGCGGTACAGGTTGTAGTCGAGGCCGGTCTCGTCGTCGTGGTACTGGCCGGGGAAGCGCAGCGGGCAGTCCACGGCGCCGGCTGCGGCCGCGGTCCCGGCTGCGGCGGGTGAGCCCCACAGGGTTGCGTTGCGGCGCCAGACCACGGTGCCGTCGGCCGACACCAGCTCGGTCGGTGCGCCGGCCGGGTCCGTGATGACGGCGTGCGCCTCCTCCCGGACGGTGCCGTCGGCCGCGAGCGAGCGCCGGTACTGGGTGACCGGCGTCCAGGACTGCGGCTCGTACTCCCAGGTGACGACCGACGACGGCCGACCGCCGGCGAGTACCTCCTGTTCGGCCAGCACCTCGTCGTCCCAGGAGAACCGGACCTCGACGGCGAGGATTTCGTCCGGCCCCAGGAGCTGCTTGGCGGTCCTGCGCCCGAGCGCGTCGTAGTGGTAGCGCCAGGACTCACCGGACGGGTTCTCGGCGTGGGTGAGGCGATCGTGGGCGTCGTACCGGAAGGTCCACGTCCTGGTCCGGCCCGACAGGGTCCTGCGCACGCTGCGGACCAGCCTGCCCTGCCGGTCGTAGTCGTAGTGCGTACGGCCGGCACGGCGCAGCAGGCCGCCCTCCAGTGCGCGGTCGCCCGCGGTGTCGGACTGCGGGTCGGTGCTGTGCGAGGCGTGGAGCAGGTTGCCGGCGGTGTCGTAGGCGTACTGTTCCGTGCCCTGGGCCGCGCGGACGGCCGTGACCTGGCCCAGCGGGTCGAGGTCGTAGTGCGCGGTGCCCGATGCGTCCGACCGGGAGATCGGCATGCCGTCCGCCCGGTAGGCCCAGGAGGAGCGCCGGAGCAGGCGGGAGGCCCGGTTCGCGGCCCTGCCGCCCTCAACGGTGATCAGCTGCCGGTCGGTGGGCCGGCCCGCGGCGTCCCAGGTGGTCGTCAGCGCGGTCCGGTCGCCGATCCAGCGGTAGATCTCCTGGCCTGTGGGGTCGTATCCGAGGCTCAGTTGGAGCGGGCCGGTCCTCAGGCCGGTCACCTGGTCGTTGCCGTCGTGCTGCCAGGTGGTGACAGACCCCGAGGAGGTGCGGCGTTCGATCCGACGGTCGGCCGGATCGTACCGGTTCGTCAGGGTCCGTCCGTCGGCGGTCTCCGTGAGGACGCGGCCGAGCGGGTCGTGGGTGAACTCCAGCGTGGTGTCGGCGTTGGTCGCGCCCACCAGGTTGCCTGCGGCGTCGTAGCGGAATTCGGCGGTGGCGCCGTCGTCGGTGTCCTGGGCGGTCACGCGGCCGAGCGTGTCCCAGCTGAACTCGACGCGCTGTCCCGCCCCATTGGTCCGCTCGACCAGCTTCCCCGCGGCGTCGTGCCGGTAGGTGACGGTTCGGCCGTTGAAGTCCGTCTCGCTGCTCAGGTTGCCGGCCGGATCGTAGGTGTAGGTCCAGGCGAGTCCGGTGGCGTTGGTGACCCGCGTGAGCCTCAGCTCGCGGTCGTACTCGTAGCCGAGGCGGGCGCCGGCGGCGTCGGTCCGGGTGACGGCCTGGCCGAACGCGGTGCGCTCGTAGCGGGTGCGTCCGCCGGCGGCGTCCAGGTGCTCCAGCAGGCCGCCTTCGGGGTCGTGGCGCCGTTCCTCGCGGCTGCCGTCGGGAAGTTCCCGCCAGGCGGGTGCGCCTTCCGGGGTCCAGCCGTAGCGGGTGGTGCGTCCAAGGGGGTCGGTCGTCTCGACCACCCGGCCGAAGGCGTCGCGGTGGCGGCGGGTGGTGCCGCCGAGCGGATCGGTGACCGCGACGATGAGCCCGGCGGCGTCGGTCCCGTACCGGGTGGTGTGGCCTGCCGGGTCGGTTTCGGTGGACGGCCGTCCCCCGTCGTCGTACGTGTAGGTGGTGGTCGCCCCGGCCGGGTCGGTGACGGAGAGGAGGTTCCCGCGTTCGTCCCAGGCGTAGTGCCACTCGCGGCCGCCCGGCTCGATCAGGCGGGCCGGCTTGCGCAGGGCCGTGTACTCGGCCTCGGTGGTGGTGCCGTCGGGGTGGTCGATCCGTACCGTGTCGCCGACGGCGTTCAGCCGGTACCGGGTGGTGCGCCCGAGCTCGTCGGTGCGGGCGAGCACGCGGCCGAGGTCGTCGTACGCGGTGAGCGTCGTGTGTCCGAGCGGGTCCACGGTCGTCGTGACGCGGTGCTGCTCGTCCCAGTGGTACGCGGACGGGTGCCCGAGGGCGTCGATGACCGTGGTGAGGCGTCGCTGCGTGTCGTACCGGAACTCGGCCGACAGGTATCCGTCCGGTCCCCGGCCGGCGACCGCGCGGCCGGCCTCGTCGTACTCGTACTCGTAGCTGCGACCGTTCCGGTCGATCCAGGCGGTCATCCGGCCCTGGTCGTCGTACTCGTAGACGTACGGCAGGCCGGAGGAGGTCACCACGCCCGCCAGGCGGCCGTCGGGGTAGTACTGGAATCCGATGACGGCGGTGCCCTGGCCGCCGCCGGTGCCGTCCAGCAGACGCAGGCCCGCGATCCTCGGGCCGTCGCCGCTCTGCTCGATGTCGACCCCGACCCGGTAGCCGCCGCTGTGGACGACTTCCGACGGCAGGCCGTCCGCGTCGCGGTGGAAGTCGATCCGGTGACCGTTGCGGTCGGCCAGTGCCGCGATGGGGCGGATCTCGCCGATCCGGTACGTACCGGTGCCCGCTGCGTGGAAGGTCCGGGTCCAGCCGCTCTCCGGGTCCTCGATGTGGAAGGTGCCGCTGTTCCGGTCCCAGGTCAGTGGCCACTGGTCACCCGCGGTCGGAAGGACGGGGCCACCGGTGTGCGGCGGGTGGGGGTAGTGCAGGATCTGGGCGTCGTCGCCGGCGTAGTGGATGCCGTCGGCGTCGATCTCGAGGCGCTGGTCGAGCGTCGACGACCAGCCCTGGCCGTGCAGCCGGCCGCCGATGTACCCGGAGGCGTAGGCGCGGCGCAGGACCAGCGGCAGCAGGCCCGGGAGTTCGAGGTCGGTTCCCGAGGCGACGACCTGTCCGGAGACCACGTCCACCGGGTCGCCCGCCGTCAGGCAGCGGCGGCGCAGGACCAGCGGCAGCAGGCCCGGGAGTTCGAGGTCGGTTCCCGAGGCGACGACCTGTCCGGAGACCACGTCCACCGGGTCGCCCGCCG
>NZ_JBEZIR010000022.1:0-43762 GCF_040651175.1 Kitasatospora sp. NPDC048540 | reverse complement strand
TCAGGCAGCGGGTGTTGCCGTCGACTGCCTGTCCGTTGCGGCCGCCGCGGCCCAGCGGCCGTTCGCCCGTTCCCCGGTGGCCCCCGGAGCGGGGGGAGTGCGGGGAGTGCGGCAGGTCCTCGTTCTCGCCACCCGTGATCCTGCGCAGGTCGGCGGCGTGCTTGGCGTCGAGGTCGCGGGTGTTCTTCGCGACCTTGGTCAGGTTGTCCCCGGCCTGCTTGTAGAGCTTGCGCACCGCGGTGCCGGCGTGGTGCGCGAGGGTCGTGCCGAGCTTCTGCGCCCCGTTCTCCAGGGCCCTGACGATCCGGTTGCTCATGCGGCACCCACCCCCGCGAGCGCGGCCTCCTGGCTCTGCGCAACCCCCGGACGTGGGAGGCGGACTCCCGGACCTCGTCCCCCTGCACCGATGGCCAAGTGATGCCGGTGCGGCGGAGCAACGCCTCCGCCGCACCGGGCAGGTCGATCACCACCTCCGGGCCTCCCCCTAAAGATCCAGTACTGCGCACCAGACCGTAGCCCACGGCTCCGACACATCCCGGGTCGGGCCACCGTTCGGGCCCGGCGGACATGTCGTGCACCCACTCCGCGCAGCGCACCGCCTCTCCCCCGTCCCCGCCGACGGCGTCCGCTTGCCGGCGGTCAGTGGGCGGGGAGCGGCGCCTCGAGGGAGGCGGCGAAGGCTGCGGCGTCCGTCTCGTCGCCGAAGTGGTGGATCACGTGTTCGCGGACGTGGTCCTGCTGTGCCCGGGTGAAGGCCGCGCAGGCGTCGTGGACGACGTGGGCGGTGTAGCCGCGGTCGTGGGCCTCGCGCAGGGTGGATTCGACGCACACGTGGGTGGCGAAGCCCGCCAGGTACAGGTCGGTGACGCCGAGTCGGCGAAGGATCAGGTCGAGGTCGGAGGAGCCGGCGAAGGCGCTGGCGCCGGCGCGGCCGCGCACGACCTGCTCGCCGGGGGCGGGCCGGAAGTCCTCGGCGAACTCGACGCCCGCGCTGCCCTCGATCCAGGTGCCGGCCTTCGGGATCGCCGCGCGCAGGCCGAGTACGGCCGGGGTCCAGCTCTCCAGCTCCGGCGCGCCCGGGGTGAGGACGAGCGGCACGTGCACGACGGGAACGCCGTGCTCCCGGGCGGCGGCCAGCGCGACGGCCGCGCCGCGCACGGCGGTGTCCAGCAGGTCGCGGTCCTCGACGAGGTGGTGGAGGCGGCCGTGCGAGGGGTCGAGCCACTCGCGCTGGAACTCGATCAGGACGAGGGCGGCGTTCGGGCGTGCGGGCATGGCCGTCATGGTCGGTCTCCTGGTGCGAATGTTTCCAACTGACGAGTTGGATATTAGCGCGAGCGCACCCACATCTCCAACCCTTGAGTTGGAGATGTGGGCCCCGCAGGCCGGTCAGAGCGCGAGCCTGCGCACCATGTCCACCACGGCGGCGCGCCTCGCGGCCGGATCCGCATCCACCGCCCCGCCGATGATCATGCGGGCCAGTTGCGGCGCCGCGAACTGCCAGCCGGCGAGCGCGATCACGGCGTACAGCAGGTCCGCGGGCGGGAGTTGCACCTCACCCCTCGCGGCGTCACCGGCACCCCCGGAGCCGCGGCGGGCCCGGGAGACCGCGGCGACCTTCTCGGCGTAGTGGGCGGCCCTGCTCCCCTCCCCCGCGACCGGGGCGGAGCCGTCGCCGCACAGCGCCTCCCACTGGAGCAGGCGCAGCAGGTGCGGGTGGGCGAGGTGGTAGTCGAAGACCCGGCCCGCGTACTCCGGCAGGTCCACCGTCCCGCCGTCCGGTTCCTCCAGCGGGACGGCGGCGGCGAGTTGCTCGAGCTCGCGCTGGACCACCGCCGCGAACAGCTGCTGCTTGCCCCCGAAGTAGGGGTAGATCCGCTCCTTGTTCACTCCGGCCGCGGCCGCGATGCGGTCGATCCGCGCACCCTCGGGCCCATGTGCGGCGAACTCGTCCACGGCCGCATCGAGCAGCAGCCGCTTGGTCCTCTCGGTGTCCCATGCCATGCCCCCAAGCATACGAAGCCACCAACCGGCGGGTTGGAATGCCCTGCCGCCGACTCCTCGACGACCCACATCCAAGCGGCGCTTTCGAACATCCCACTGCCCCTTATGGCCCGATATCACTCGTTCGAGTGAGTTTGATGACCCCCGCGCCCACTGGTGCGCACCGGAACCAATCGGGGACGATCGAACACGCTCGCAGCCGCGCAATCCGCCCGCAACAATCTCCGTGAAGCCCGGAGCGTGACCACATCTCGCCTCCACGGCAAGCAAGTTGACGTGTCATCAGATCTCTTACTCACGGATAGGGACGCGCCATGACCACCGAGACCGCTCCGCAGAACCAGCGGAGCCTCAGCACCTCCGCCGCAAGGAACCTGGCCACCACCACCAAGACCGCGCCGCAGATGCTCGGCATCACCCCGCGCTACCTGCTGCGGGTGCTGCCCTGGGTCGATCTGGAGGCCGGCGTCTACCGGGTCAACCGCCGGCGGGGCTTCATCCTCGGCGACGGGCTGATCGGCACCTTCACCGACGGCGGCGGCGAGGCCCGGGTGATCGCCGAGGACCTGCGCGAGATCGTCTTCCTGCGCGACCTGGACAGCTCGATGCTGAGCGCCCTCGCCAACGGCTTCGTCCAGCGCGAGGTCGAGCCCGGTGAACTCATCGCCGGCGCCGACACCCCGCCCGGGCAGTTGCACGTCATCACCTTCGGCCGCGCCGAGAAGCGCGCCACCGGCCAGTACGGCGAGGACGCCCTGCTCTCCGTCCTCGGCGACGGCGACTACTTCGACGACGGCGCCTGGGTGCGCGGCGAGCCGACCCCGTACCAGGTCCGGGCCCTCACCCCGTGTACGGTGCTCTCCCTCGAGCACCGGATGCTCGCCGAACTGGCCGACCGGGAACCAGCGTTGCGGGCCCGCCTGGACGCGTACGCCGCCGACGGACAGGGCCCGGCCGACCGCGAGCACCCGATCGACCTGACCTCGGGCCACAGCGGCGAACCCGAGCTGCCGCAGACCTTCGTGGACTACGAGGAGTCCCCGCGCGAGTACGAGCTGAGCATCGCGCAGACCGTGCTGAAGGTGCACACCCGGGTCTCCGACATCTACAACTCCTCGATCGACCAGGTCCAGGCACAGCTGCGGCTGACCACCGAGGCGCTGCGCGAGCGCCAGGAGTGGGAGATGCTCAACCACCCGGAGTACGGGCTGCTCAACAACGTCGTGCCGACCCAGCGGGTGCACACCCGCAAGGGCTCGCCGACCCCGGACGACATGGACGAGCTGCTCACCCGGGTCTGGAAGCAGCCCGCGTTCTTCCTGGCCCACCCCCGGGCGATCGCCGCGTTCGGGCGCGAGTGCACCCGGCGCGGGGTACCGCCGCAGATCGTGGAGCTCTTCGGCAGCCCGTTCCTGACCTGGCGCGGCGTACCGCTGCTGCCCTCCGACAAGCTGGACCTCAGGGGTTCCAGCAACTCCGCGCCCGGCACCACCAACATCCTGCTGATGCGGGTCGGCGAGGCGGAGCAGGGCGTGGTGGGCCTGCGGCCGTCGAGCGTCCCGGACGAGGTCGAGCCGGGCCTGTCGGTCCGGCCGATGGGCGTCGACCGCCGGGCCATCACCTCGTACCTGGTGACCAGCTACTTCTCGACCGCCGCGCTGGTGGACGACGCCGTCGCGGTGCTCCAGAACGTCGAGGTGTCGAACTACTATGACTACTCCTGACGGCAGCGGCGCCGGCACCGCGACCGCCCAACCACCCTGGGGCTCCCCGCAGTCGGGCACGCTTCCGCCGCCCGAGGCGCCGCCGCTGCCGGCCGCGCTCGCCCACCTGGCGGGCGGCCCCCGGTACTGGCTGCCCGAGCAGCCGGACCGGGAGACCGCCACACCGCCATCGGCAGCCGCACCTTCCGGCGGCACGCCGCCGACCGCCCCGACCGCCCCGACGCCCCCGGCAGCGCCGCCCGCCGCACCGCCGGGCGGATTCGACGTCGAGGCCGTCCGGCGGGACTTCCCGCAGCTGCACCGGGAGGTGAACGGCCGCCTGCTGGTCTGGCTCGACAACGGCGCCACCACGCTCAAGCCCCGCCAGGTGGTCGAAGCCGTCGGCGAGCACTACGCGATGGGCACCTCCAACGTCCACCGCGGCGCGCACACCCTGGCCAAGCAGGCCACCCAGGTCTACGAGGAGGGCCGGCAGGCCGCCGCCGACCTGCTCGGCACCCCGGACCAGGGCGAGATCGTGTTCGTCCGGGGCACCACCGAGGCCGTCAACCTGGTGGCGCAGAGCTGGGGCCGGGCCAACCTGGGGGTCGGCGACGAGATCCTGGTCTCGGCCGCCGAACACCACTCCAACCTGGTGCCCTGGCAGCTGATCGCCGCCGAGCGCCGGGCGCGGATCCGCCCGATCCCGCTGCTCCCCGACGGGCAGTTGGACCAGGACGCCTACCGCGACCTGCTCGGCTCCCGCACCAGGATGGTCGCGCTCACGCACGCCTCCAACGTGCTGGGCACCGTCCCGCCGGTGGCCGAGATGACCGCGCTCGCCCACCGGTACGGCGCGAAGGTCCTGGTGGACGGCGCGCAGGCGGTGAGCCACTTCCCGGTCGACGTCACCGCGCTTGACGCCGACTTCTACGCCTTCTCGGGGCACAAGATCTTCGCCCCGACCGGTATCGGCGTGCTGTTCGGCAAGCGCGAGCTGCTGGAGGCCATGCCCCCGTGGCAGGGCGGCGGGAACATGATCGACTCGGTCGGGTTCGAGGAGACCACGTACGCCCCGGTCCCGCACCGGCTGGAGGCCGGCACCGGCCACATCGCCGGCGTGGCCGGGCTGCGGGCCGCCCTGCAGTACCTCGCGGCGCTGGACCGCGAGGCCGCCACCGCCTACGAGGAACAGCTCACCGCGTACGCGATGGCGGCGCTGGCCACCGTCCCCGGTCTGCGCCTGATCGGCAACGCCCCGGGGAAGATCGGCGTGCTGACCTTCCTGCTCGCCGGGGCGGACCCGATGGCCCTGGCCGGCGCCCTCGACCAGCAGGGCATCGCCGTGCGCGCCGGTCACCACTGCGCACAGCCGGCGCTGGCCGCCTTCGGGCTGCAGGCGGCGGTACGGGCCTCGCTGGCCCTGTACAACACCGTCGAGGACGTGAACTCCCTGGTGGCGGCCCTCCAGGACGTCCAGGCCCGGTCGGCGGCGTCCGCCGGATAGCCCGAGCGGTCGATCACGGCGGGCCCCGGTCCCGGAGCCGCACGGCGCAGCGCGCGCCGGGCGGCTCCGGGACCGGGCGCGCTCCGGCGCCGGTCCCCGACTCCGACCACGGCGAACAGCCGGTTCGGCCCGGGCGCGTGGCGCGCCCACAGCTGCGGCCAGGTGCCATATGCCATATTGCGGACATACTCCCGACGAAAGGCACGTCATGAAGGTCGCGGTCATCGGCGGTACCGGGCTGATCGGGTCACAGGTCGTCAGGGATCTGAACGCCGCCGGGCACGAGGCGGTGCCGCACTCACAGTCCACCGGGGTCGACGTCATCAGCGGCCAGGGGCTGGACGGGGCGGTCGCGGGGGCCGACGTCGTCGTCAACCTGACGAATTCCCCGACCTTCGACGAGGCGTCCCTCGCCTTCTTCCAGACCTCGATGGACTCGCTTCTGGGCGCAGCCCGGAAGGGTGGTGTCGGCCACTTCGTCATCCTGTCGATCGTCGGCGCGGACCAGGTGCCGGAGCTGGACTACTACCGGGCGAAGGTCCTCCAGGAGAACATCCTCGCGGCCGGGCCGATCCCCTACTCGATCGTGCGGGCGACGCAGTTCATGGAGTTCATGGCGGCCGTGCTGTCCTGGACCGCCGACGCGGACACCGTCCGGCTGCCCGCCACGCCGATCCAGCCGATCGCCGCCGCGGACGTGGCCGCCGCGGTGGCAGAGGTCGCCGTGGGCAGCCCGCTCGGCGGTATCCGCAACATCGCCGGCCCCGAGATCCTCCCCCTGGACGAGCTGGGCCGGATCACCCTGTCCCGCAAGGGCGACCACCGCACCGTCGTCACCGACCCCACCGCAGGCATGTTCGCCGTCGTCAAGGGCGACGTCCTCACCGACAGGGACGCCCGGCTCGCCCCCACCCACTACGCGGACTGGCTCTCCTGACCCACCCGCACCCGCGCACCCCGGGAGGGCGGTTCGCCGGACCGGCGGGAGTCATCCGCCGGGACGGCCTGCGGCACCTAGGCTGCGAGGGGGCAGGACCTCGATGATCTCGGCGATGCCGGCGGCGGAGCGCACCTCGTGCATGGTGATCACATCACCGGGTTCCAGATGCCGCCACCGCCCGGGCCGCAGGGGAGCCAGGCGGACGTCCGCTGTTCCTCCCGGGCCGAGCTGCGGCGTGAACTCCACCCAGAGCCGGGCGGTGTCCAGGTCCTGCTGCCCGGCTGCGGTGCGGTGACCGATGTCCCACAGTGGCCTGAGCCGGCCGTCCCCGGCGAAGGGACCCTGGCGTCCGCCCTCGTCCGCCCCCAGCAGGGTCAGGATCGCCCGGATCGTGCCGTGCTCGACCTCCCAGGCCCGCCATTCGCACCAACGCCGGCTGCTCTCCATCCTCATCTGCCGAGCGGCTTCGGCGAGCTTCTCCCAGAAGGCGACGGGCACCGGACGGACATCCGCGATCTCGATGAGCACATCGAGCGCCATCTCCCACTCCTGGAGCCGGATATCCCCCCGGACGTCCGGACCGTCCGGCCGTTCTCCGCCGCGGCGTCCTCGGCCAGGAGGTCGACGGCCTGCCGGATCAGTGTGAATGCGTCATCCATGCCCTGGATTGTCGCCCGACCGCGGGCCCTTGTCACAGCTGACCGGCACGGCGCAGCGGCCCGCGACCCGCCCTGGCACCCCGGGGGCTCTCCCCGTCGGCCCGTCAACTGGCCCGATCCGGCAGGAGCCGAATCGGATCGGTGCCGCTCGGGCTCGTCCGCGACGCCTCGGCGCAGGCTGCGCGCGGCCGCTGGCGCGCGGCATTTCCGCCGATTCCGACGGCACGTCACCAACCCGTGTGACTTAGCGCACATTTTACCTGCACATTGTCCAGATTTGGCAGACATGGTCGCGCTTGCTCCACCCGAAACGCACCGGGTCGACCCCCTTGACCTCGCGCTTTTGTTGACACCCGCTTCGATGGTTCACGAAGATCTGCTTCGCATTAGAAGATCTTAAGAATTCGGGGATGAGAAGGCGTGGCAAGAACAGAGTGGAGACGGGCGACGCGGGCGTGGATAGCCGCGACCGTGGCTGCCGGAGCGCTGGTGGGCTCCGGTCTGCTTCCGGTCGGCGCGTACGCCGCTGACGGAGCTTCGGCCGATCCGGCGAAGGCGGGCGTGGGCGTGACCTCGACCGACGCGGCCGAGGTCGCGGCGGTGGCGGAGGCCAAGCGGTCGGGGAAGCCGGTGGAGGTGGCTTCGAAGCGGACCGAGACCAGCGACGTGGTCGCCCAGCCGGACGGCAAGCTGGTGGCGACCACGTACGTGCAGCCGCACCGGGTCCGCAAGCCCGGCGGCTGGGTGGACATCGATCCGGCGCTGGCCGTGCGCGCGGACGGTTCGGTGGCGCCGAAGGCCGCGACGGCGGACGTGGTGTTCTCCGGCGGCGGGGGCTCGCAGCCGCTGGTGCGGATGGCCTCGCAGGGCAAGGAGTTGAAGCTCAACTGGCCCCACGCGCTGCCGAAGCCGGTGGTGGAAGGCAGCACCGCGGAGTACCGCTCGATCCTGCCGGACGTGGACCTGAAGCTGACCGCGACCCGGACCGGCTTCAGCCAGATCCTCGTGGTGCACACCGCGGCGGCGGCGAAGAACCCGGAGCTCGACCAGCTGCGCCTGGGCCTCAAGGGCGACGGCCTGACGGTCAAGCAGGCCACCGACGGTTCACTGACCGCGGTGGACCGCAACGGTGGCGGGACCGTCTTCGAGGCGCCCACGCCGGTGATGTGGGACTCCTCCGGCCCGGCAGCCGCCGCCCAGGCGGCACCGGCGGCGAAGGCCAGGAGCCTCGCCGCGCCGGCCCAGGAGTCCGCCGCGCTGCCCGCACCGGACCTGCTGCCCGGTGAGGGTGCGAAGGTCGCCCGGATCAAGGTCGACCTGCCGGCCGCCCAGGACAAGCTGGTCCTCACCCCGGACCAGGCGATGCTGGACGACCCCGCGACGGTCTTCCCCGTCATGATCGACCCGGCCTGGAACACGCCGAACGCCGCCGACTGGACAGGCGTGTCGCGCTACTACGCGTCCCAGTCCTACTGGCACTTCACCTACAACAGCACCTACGTCCACGACTGGGGCGTCGGCTACTGCGGCGACTCGAGCCGCTGTGCGCCGTCGGACGTGAAGCGGGCGTTCTTCCAGATCCCGACGTCGACGTTCATCGGGAAGCAGATCCTGAGCGCGGAGTTCGGCACCTACGAGAGCCACTCCTGGTCGTGCTCGCCGAGCAACATCGAGCTGTGGAACACCGGCTGGGTGTCCTCGGGCACGAACTGGAACGCGCAGAACGCCTCGGGCTTCTGGAGCCGCAAGCTGCAGACCATGAGTGCGGCCAAGGGCTGGAGCGGTAGCTGCCCGGGCGGCTGGCTGGAGTTCGGCGGTACCTCGGGCGGCGTCAAGGACCTGGTCCAGGACGCCGCGAACTGGGGCTGGTCCTGGACCACCTTCGGGCTCAAGGCCGAGAACGAGGGCGACTCCAACAGCTGGAAGCGCCTGACCGACGACGCCTTCCTGCGGGTGCACTACAACCTGGCGCCCCGTCAGACCCTGATGAGCGGTCTGACGATGTCCCCCGGCAGCTGCCTGTCGACCGGCGTGACGATCAACAAGTGGCCCCAGATCACGGCGCGCGCCGACGACCCGGACGGCGAGGCCATCGGCGTCCAGTTCGCGGTCGGCTGGGACGACGGCACCGGCTTCGCCCGCCGGTGGTGGTCGACCGGGTCGGCGGGTGCGGCACCGGCGGCGGACACCTTCAAGGGGTCGGGCTCGCAGTTCTCGCTCACCGTCCCGCCCATGCCCGCGGCCGCCAAGGGCGCCTACGGCTGGGAGATGAGGGCCTGGGACGGCGCGAGCTGGGGGCCGTGGTCCTCGGTCGGCGACGCGACCAACTGCTACTTCCGCGTCGACACCTCCGCGCCCGACGGGCCGGCCGTCACCTCGGCCTCCTACCCCGGTTCGAAGGACGGCGCCGCGGCGCTGCCGTGGACGGACGGCGTCGGCAAGTACGGCGCCTTCACCATCGACTCGGCGGCCACCGACGTCGTCAAGTACCAGTGGGGCCTGGACACCACGGCCTCCGCGGCCCACGAGGTCGCCACCACCGCGGGCGCACCGCAGACCGTCGACGTGCTGCCGGAGACGCCCGGTGTGCACACCCTGTCGGTGCGGGCCCTGGACAAGGCGGGCAACGCCTCGCAGCCGGAGACGTACTACTTCGGCGTCCTGAACGGCCAGCCGCAACGCACCGGCTGGACCATGGACGAGTCCTCCGGTACCGCGCTCGCCGGAACCGGCGCCCGGATCGACGCCACCAAGGGCAGCGCGGCGGTGACCGGGTCCCCCGGGCACCTGGGTACGGCGGCGGCCTTCAACGGCACCTCCGGCTCCTACGCCACCACCCAGGGCGCGGTCCTCGACACCACCAAGAGCTTCACCCTCTCCGCGTGGGTCTACCTGACCGACGCCACCCACAACCGCATGGCCGTCGCCCAGGAGGGGACCTACATGTCCTCCTTCAGCCTGGGAGAGCGGGACGGCAAGTGGGCCTTCGTCAGCACCACCAAGGACAGCGCCGGCTACGCCTGGCAGATCGCCGCCTCGCCGACGCCCGCCCCCCTCAACACCTGGGCCCACCTGACCGGCGTCTACGACTCCGCCAACCAGACCATGGCGCTGTACGTCGACGGGGTCCCCACCGCGACCATTCCCGCTCCGGTCAGCTGGAGCGCCCGCGGGCCGCTGGACATCGGCCGCCTCGCGTACCGGGGCGACTTTACGGACTTCTGGGCCGGGACCCTGGACGAGGTCAAGGTCTGGGACCGGCCGCTCGCCGCGGCCGAGGCCGTCGCGGTCGCAGCCGACCGTCCGCTGGCCACGGGCCTGCCCGCCAAGGCGGTCTGGCACCTCGACGAGGACGCCGCCGCCGCGACGGTGGCCGGCTATCCGGAGTCCGATGCCCTCACCACGTCGGGAGGCGTCCAGACCGGCGTGCCGGGCACGGCCGGCAAGGCGGTCCACTTCGACGGGACGACCGGCTACGCACGCACCGTGCGCCCGCAGGTCGACGGGACGCGGAGCTTCTCGGTGTCGACGTGGGCTCGGCTGCCGCAGCCCGCGGCGGGCGACACCATCGCCAAGATGGCGGTCACCCAGAACGGGCAGCACAACAACGAGTTCTCGCTGTACTACTCGGCCTACGGCAAGAAGTGGATCTTCGGCCGGTACAAGGAGGACACCTCCGCGGACACCCTGGTCCGGGCCGCGCAGCCGGACTGCACCGCCGGTACGACGGTGAACGGGGTGCCCTGCTTCTCCGGCACCGACAACCAGTGGGTGCATCTGCTGGGTGTCTCGGACGCGGTGGCGAAGAAGACCCGCCTGTACATCAACGGCTTCCTGGTCGGCGAGGCGGACTACACGCAGACCGCACCGTGGAGCAGCCCGGGACCGCTGCAGGTCGGCGCGGTCAACCGGGAGGGCGCCAACGCCGAGTTCTTCGGCGGCGACCTGGACGACGTGCGGATCTACGACCGGGTCGTGACGGGTGCGGAGGCGGCCGACCTGGTCGCGCAGCGTCCGCAGCTGGCCGGCCGGTGGAAGCTCAACAGCGTCACCGGCACCGCGAGCCCGGGCGAGGGTCCGGCGAAGCCGGCCGCGCAGCTCGGCGGGGGCGCCACCATCAACGCCGGTGGCGGTCTGTACGTCAACACGGGCACGCTGCAGCTGAACGGCACCACCGCCCACGCGGCCACCGGCGCCGCTCCGGTGCACACCAACCAGAGCTTCACGCTGGCGGGTTGGGCGAACACCGCGGGCTCCCCGACCCGGGACATGACCGTGCTCTCGCAGGGCGGTACCACCGGTGACGCGGCCACGCTGCGCTGGCACTACCTCAAGGACGACCCGAAGACGGGTGAGCACCTGGGTGAGTGGCAGGCCGTGCTGGCCGGTACCGACGCGGCGGGCGCCGCCCGGACCATCGTGGTGCACTCCCCGGTGCCGTCGGTGCTGGAGAACTGGACGCATCTGGCGCTCACCTACGACGCGCTGTCCAGCCGGCTGAGCCTGTACGTCAACGGTGACCTGGAGAACCAGGTCTGCACGACCGGCGCGGCGGACTGCACCAGCCGGACCTCGTGGGCCCAGGCGGTGCGGCCGTTCGACGCCACCGGCGGCCTGCAGTTCGGGCGGGCGAAGGCCACCGGCACGTTCGGTGAGTACTTCTCCGGCGAGCTGGACGACGTGTGGGCGTTCCAGGGCGTGCTGAGCGCCGCCCAGATCGCCCGACTCGCGGACTACAACACCGAGTTGGACAGCACCACCGGTCCCTGACCGGTTGACGGGCGGCCCTGCGCGGGCCGGGTGGCTGCTGCCACCCGGCCCGCGCAGCCGTTCTCCGGCGGCCGAGCGCCGGATCCGCTCCGGTAGGGTCGGTGACGAACCGATGGGCGAGGGCCGGGGGTGCTGGGCGATGGCGAGTGACGCGGGCCTCCTGGTACGGCGCCGCACGGGCGACGCCCTCACCGTCCGGCAGGTGGCCACGGCGCTGGGCCTGCCGGATGACCCGTCAGCCGTACGCTGGCAGCGCACGACCGGACCGGACGGGTCGCTGTTCGGCCTCCGGATGAGCACCGAACCGGGCGACCTGCTCGGTCCCGCGGTCGGCGAGTCCTCGGCCGAGTGGCCGGCGGAGCGCCCCTACGACTGCTACCTCCACGTCACGATCGACCAGACGGCCGGCGAGGACGGGGACAGCACCGCCGCCCTGCGGGCGTTCTGCCGGTCGGCGGTGTCGCGGCTGCACGGTGCGTGGCCCGGTCTGGAGACCGCCTTCGGCCTCGATGCCGACGGCTCCTACAGCTACCGGATCGACCCGCGTGAGGTGCGCGGGACGGAGATCGAGCTGTGGCTGGGGAGTGCGGCGCAGCCGGCCGTCCCCTTGTTCTCGCCGGCCGGGGCGGCGGACCGGGCGGCGGCGGCCGACCGGCCCGGGCCGCGGTTCCACGCGTGCCCGCCCGGTCGGTTCATCCCCGATGCGGAGTCGGCGGGCGACGCGGTGACGGAGACCTTGGCCCTGCGTGCCGGACGGCCGGGCTTCCGCGCCGCCGCACGGACGGCGGGCTGGTCCGGGGCGCCGGAGGCGCTGCCCGGCTTCACCGAGCGGCTGCTGACGGAGTGCGGGGCGGCTTTCGAGGAGTTCGACCTGGCGCTGTGGGTCGATGGCCGGCTGTGTCGGAACGAGGTCGCGGTGCGGGTCGGCCTGCCGTGACCTGACCCTGTCCGGGGCGGGCCGGGCGCCTGGTCCTGGGCCGTCCCTCCCGGGTGCTCAGGGGAGGAACGTCACCGCCGGGAAGGCCGGGGACGGCCCGTCGAGCAGGTGCCCGTGGCGGTGGCGCAGGTGCTCGTCGAAGAACGCGAGCGGGTACGCCTGCTGGATCCTCACCCCCTGGTCGGGGTCGAGTGTGCCGATCGCCGCCTGGAGCTGCTGCGCACTCCATCCGAGCAGCGTCGCCACCTGGGCGAACAGGGCCTCGTTGTCACCGTACGACACGTGGACGGCGCCCTCGGCCCGGACGTCCAGCCGCCACCCGCGCAGGTGCGGCCAGAACGCGGCCGCGGCGGGGTCCGTGGCCCGGGTGAAGTCCGCGGTCATCATCATGAACGGCCGGTCCAGGTCGCCGGTCAGCGGCGGGTTCATCACCATCGGCCCGTCGAGGCTCAGCCCGGCGCGGATCCGCCGGTCCGCCAGCGCGGCACAGGCGGTGGCCGTCCCTCCCTTCGACCAGCCGAACGCGCCCATGCGGTCCGGGTCGAGGGAGCCGAGCAGGCCGGCCGGCAGGGTCCGCCGGTCGGCATCCGGATTGCACCCTGCGGCGAGCTGTTCGACGCAGTCGAGGACGAAGCGGAGGTCCGCGGCGAAGTCCCCCGGCAAGGTGGGGGCCTGCTGGTCGCGGTTCGGGACGGTGATCCGGCCGTCGGGGAACTCGGTGTACGTGTCGTACTGGTGGGCGATCGTGACGACCGCGTAGCCGTGGCTGGCGAGCTCCTGGACGATGATCGTGTGGTCGCCCTGGTGGCTGTGCGCGCCGTGGGAGTAGACGAGGACGGGCAGCCGTGGGCCCGAGCGCCGCACCGGGGCGCCCACCCGGCCGGCGGTGAGGGGCGCCAGCGGGGCCAGGGCACCGAACCCCGCGTCGGTGAGGTACGCCTGGAGGGCGCCGGCCGGCATCCAGGGCGCCGGCGGGTACCCGTCGACGTTCCTGGCCGGGTACCAGACGGCGGCCATCAGCTCGCGGAAGTGCCCGGGCCCCGCGATCCCGTCCGGGCGCGACCGGTCGACGAGGCGCAGCTGGACCGTGCCCACCGGGTACGGCCCGGTGGGTGCGGGAAGCGTGAGCCGCGCCGGGGCCGGAGCGGGATCCGCCGGGGTGGCCGGGGCGGCCCAGGCGGGAGCGGCGACGGCGGCGAGCGGCACGGCGGCTCCCGCGGCCAGCGCGGCTCCCAGGACACGGCGGCGCGGCATGCTCGTCCGGCTGTTGAACGGCGTGATGGTCAAGGGTTCCCCTCCCGAGGTGACGGATCGTCATTCGTGCCGCAGCGGATATTCGTTGGGCACGAAGGAACGCTGTCACGCGCCCTTCCCGTCCGGCATCGGACCGTCGATTGACGCTCGCCCGGGCATCGGCCCACGGGACTACGTCCTGGGGCCGATGCGGCCGGCCGACGGGTCCGGTAGATCTGCCCGCCGTGCCGTACGGTCCTGCCATGACGACCGACATCGCGGCGTGGCGCGAACTCGAACGTACCGCCGTGTTCAGCAGGTTCGGACGGTCCGTGGACCGCGTCGGCTTCGAGCTGCCCGACGGGGCGCGGGAGGAGTTCTACCTCAAGCGTGAACGCCCGGCCGCCGCCGTTCTCGCGCTCACCGCCGACCGGCAGGTCGTCCTCGCCCGCCAGTACCGGCCCGGCCCCGCCCGCGTGCTGTACGAACTCCCCGGCGGGATCGTCGAACCCGGTGAGCGGGCCGCCGAGGCCGCCGCCCGGGAGCTGCTGGAGGAGACCGGCTACCAGGGCGAGATCCACCTGGCCGGTCCGTACTGGCAAGACGCCTACTCCGACGCCCTGCGCCTCGCCTTCTGCGCCACCGACTGCGTCAAGGTCGCCGAGCCCGCCCCGGAGCGCACCGAGTTCATCGAAGTGGTAACCCTCCCCCTGCCCGAGTTCCGCGCCACCGTGCTCCGCAGCGGCGCGATGACCGACACCGCCGCCGCCTACCTCGCTCTGGACCACCTCCACCTCCTGTGACCCCGGCCGGTACGGGCGGGACCGGCGCAGCGGCCTCGCCCGCCCGCGCCGCCGTCCTCGCCCCCCATCAGCCTGCCAGGACGTCCCGCAGGGCCGCCGCCTCCCGCACGGCGCGGCCGGCGCCGCCCCGGCCGGCGACGGCAGTGACCTCGGCGATCGGCCCGCGGGCGCCGCTGCGGCGGGCGCAGTCCGCGCCGAGGGCGAGCAGGTCGCCGGGCCTGGCCTGGTCCTGGGCCAGCAGGCCGGGCAGCAGCGCGGCGAGGACCGTCCACACGGTGCTGTACGCCCCGGTGTCGGCCGCTGCGCGCAGCGACTCGGCCAGCCGGGCCGGCTTGACCGACCCGAGGCGGATCAGCTCGGCGCTCTCGCGGCCGAGCAGGTCGCCGTCCAGGTCGCCGCGGGCGGCCAGGACCAGCAGGGCGTCCACCGCGGCGGTGCGGTCCTCCCGGTGGCGGGCGCCGAGGCCGTGGCCGACGGCGAGGTGGACCGCGAGGCCGGCCGGGCCGTCGGCCTCCGCCAGGTACGGGAGCACGGCGGCGGCGCCGCGGTCGTCCTGGTCGGCGGCGGCGGCCACGACGTGCAGCAGCCGCGCGGCGGTCTCCTCGCGGTGGTGCGGCAGGACGGCCGCGCGGTGGGCGTCCGTCCAGGGCGACCAGTACGAGCGGCGGTGCCGCTGCTCGGTCGGGCCGAGCAGGCGGGCGGTGTCCCGCGGGAGGCCGGTCGCGAGGGGCGAGCCGTCCTGCCGGGCCAGCCTGCGGGTCGGCACCGCCCAGGGCAGCAGGGTCTCGGCGGCGGTGACCTCCGCCCTGGAGGCCTGGTGCGGCAGCCCGCCGGTGCGCAGCCAGGCCGCGAGCCGCTCGCCTTCCGGCGACTCCAGCCGGGCGGCCGCGGCGAGTACCTCGGGGTCGCCGGTCGGGGTGACGCGCAGCAGTGCCTGGGTGAGGTCGACCGGGCCGGGGGCGGTGCCGCGGTGCTCGTAGCCGGCGAGTCGCTCGACCAGGGTGGCCGCGTCGAGCGCGCCGGTGGCGGCGGTCGGGGTGGCGAGCAGGTACGGGACCGGGCGGGTGGCCAGCCGGTGGACCGTCTCCTCGATGCGGGAGGCGAGGTGGTCGGTGAAGCCGCTGCCTTCGTCGTGGCCGCGCAGCCGGTCGTCGCGGCCGCGGATCACGGCGAGTGCGCGGGGGACGGAGGTCGCCGTGGCGGCTTCGGCGACGGGGTGCAGCGGGTGCCAGGAGTTGCGGCCCAGGACGGGCGCGAGCGCTTCGGCGAGCGCGGCCCGGTCCTGCCAGGCGTGCCGTACCAGGCCGTCCAGGGTGCGTTCGAAGGTGACGGGGTCCTGGTCGCCGGCGAGTACCGCGCCGAGTTCCTCGGCGAGTTCGGCCGGGGTCGCGACGGGCGGCGGCACGGGCCGCGGGGCCGGTACGGGTGGGAGCAGTTCCCGGTGCGCCTCGGTGGCGATCTCGGTGCCGAACAGCTGCGCGGCGCGGGCGTGGTGGGCGGGGTCGAGCGAGGCTGCGGCCTCGCGCAGTGCCGGGAGGACGGCGGTGCCGGCCACCGGGAGGTGACGGGCGATCACCTTGAGTGCCTGGTCCTGGAGGCCGCGGTCCCGGTGGCCGAGGGCGGCGGCCGCGGCCAGTACCACCGGTCCCGACCGGTCGCGTGCCGCCCGGGCGGCGCGGTCGAGCCAGCCGAGCTGGGCGCGGACGAGCTTCTTCTCCGGGCGGAACAGCAGGACCCCGGAGGCCTGCTCGAGCGCCTCGTCGGGCAGCCGGCCGGCGCTCTCCAGGCCGGCCAGCACCTGCTGGGCGTGGCCGGCGAGGGTGGAGGGGCCGTCCAGCAGGCCGAGCAGGGTGGGGACGTGTGCGGTGTACTCGTCCTCGGTGGGTGCGAAGGTCTTGAGCACGGTGAGGAACGGCCGCAGTTCGGCGGGCCGGCCGCCGCGCAGCAGCCGGGCCAGGCAGCGGGTCAGCAGGTCGGCGCGGTCCAGGATCCCGTCGTCGGCGAGCCGGGCCAGGACGGCGGGCCAGCGCTGTGAGTCGTCCTTCGCGGCCCACGGCCCTTCCAGGTCGGTGCCGATCTCCGCCACCTCGAACAGGCGGGGTGCGAGCGCGGGGGTGAACGGGTCGGCGGCCAGCCGGGCGTGCAGGTCGGTGCCGGGCGGCAGGGCGCCGCTGCGCTGGTCGGGGCGGGCCCGCTCGCCGACCCACTGCACGACGAAGGGGTCGGCGGTCGGTACGGGGCAGCCGAGCCGGTGGATCAGGTTCTCGAGCAGGAGGAAGCGTTCGGACCAGCGCCAGCCGGGGGCGCGCCGTTCGGCGAGGCGGGCGACCACGGCGGTCCGCCACTCGGCCGGTTGGCGCTCCAGCACCGCCAGCAGCGCCGGGTCGCGCCAGCCTGAGCAGTCCTCGAACGCCCGGCCGCCCAGCCAGTCGGCGACGGCCGACGGCGCGGTGTGGCAGCCGGCGCCGGCCACCAGCAGCGCCGTCCAGGCACCGGCGGAGGTGTGCCGGCTCCGCCCGTACTCGGTGCGCAGGGCGCGCAGCGCGGGCAGCTCGCAGCGGCGCTGCTCCGGGGTGAGGGTGGCGATCAGCTGGGCGGTGCGGGTGGTGCGGCCGCGGCGCACCAGGTCGGTCAGCTCGCTCACCGGGCGTCCTCCGTCCGGGCGGCGCGGGCCAGGCCGACGGCGAGCACGTGCTTGCACGGGCCGCGTCCGCCGCGGTACTTGGCCCACCACAGGCAGGTGCAGCCGAGGGCGCCGTCGGCGCCGGTGCGCACGTGCTGGACGTGGTCGCCGACGGTGACGACGGCGCGTTGGTCCTCCAGCCGGACGGCGCCGGCGGCGTGCAGGGCGCGGGCGGCGGTCAGCCGCGGGTTGTGGGCCTCGGCGTGGCCGGTGGTGTAGGGCAGTGCGCGGTGGAAGTAGGCGGCGTCCGCGGGGTCGTAGCCGATCCGGCCGGCGGTGCCGAGGCGGGTGAGTGCGGCGCGCACCCGGCTGACGGGGATCGCGGCCTGTTCGGCGAGTTCGGCCGGGTCGATCCGCGGGTCCCAGGCGAGCAGGGCGGCGACCAGGTCGGCGTCGTCCGCGGAGCCTTCAGCGGCGAGGGCGTCCAGCACTCCGCCTTCGCCGGAGAAGCCGCGGGTGGCGTCCGGGGAGAGGGTGAGGGTCAGCCGCATGCCGGGCAGGACGATCTCCCAGGCGGACGCGGCGGGGCCGTTGACCTGGGCCGGGCCGTAGATCCGCAGGGCGAGGGCGTGCCGCAGGACGCGTTGGAGTGCGGCCAGGCGCTCGGGGCCGGGCAGGCAGACGGCGCCGGGGACGGGACGGGCGGTCGGGCGCAGCGTGCGGCCGGCCGGGACGACCCACCCGGGCGGGGCGGAGCGGTCGCCGCCGCGGGGCAGGGCGCGCAGGAAGCGGACGGCCTCGGCGGCGGGGAGTTCGGCGCGGAGTTCGAAGGTGGCGGCGATGACCTGGGTCTCGGCGAAGCCGCGCAGCCAGCGTTCGGGCAGCGGGACCTTCTTCTCCACCAGGGGCCCGTCGAGGGTGGTGACCTCCAGGGCGTCGGGGCCGACGGCGAGGTGCAGCGGGTCGGTGCCGCCGAGCCGTGACAGGCTCTCCCGCAGTGGGTTGTTGATGTCCACGTTGGTGGTGCCGTGGTGGACGTCGCCGCCGTCGAGGCCGTCGGCGAGGACGTCGAGGCGGGCGTGGACGCCGCAGCAGCCGGAGAAGGACTCGAAGCGCAGCCGGTCGCCGTCCGCGGTGACCACCGGGTCGAGCGAGGCGCGCAGGCGGGGCTGGTGGTAGCGGGCCGCGGCGATGTCGGCGACCGTGAGGAGGGCGGCGGCCGCGGCCGCGGGGGAGGTCAGGAAGCCGCTGAAGAAGCGGGGGTTGGCGGCCTGGCCGAGCGGGGTGGCGCCGCCGGAGGTCTCAAGGGCGAGGCTGCGTCCGTCGGTGTTCTGCCGCACCGCGGAAGGGCGCAGGTAGGCGTAGGTGTGTACGGCTTGCGTCATGCCGAGGACGGTAAGGCGGGTCACTGACACCGGCCCCCGTGGCGGGGTTCCCGACGGGCGGCGGTCGGCCGGCGTGGTGACCCTTCGCGGGTGCATTTGCGACCGACGCGGGCTCAGGAAGGCCCCGCAGTGGCCGACACCACAGGGACCTGGCATGAACCCGGCATAAATCCGGCCTCGGCCGGGTACAACGGAGTACGAGGAGATGGACCCGGCCGGCACTCCCCCACGGAATACACAGCCGGGCCCAGCAGGTCACCACGGCCGCCCCAGCGCTCCCCCCACGGAGCGCGAAGGCGGCCGTCTCCACGACCTGCCACCACCACTGAGCGTACATGCCAAAGATACGCGCCGCTACCACCCCCCGACCGGACGTTCGGTGACGGCCCCTGCGGCGGCGCCCCTGCAACGGGTCGCACCTCGCCGACGCACCCTCAGCCGACCACGGCCACCGCCATGCAGCAACGGCCCACCGCCGGTGCGCCGGTGCGCCGCCTACGGCCTGTGGGCGACGCCGCCGGCGATGCACCGCTGCGCCGCGTTCAGCTCCCCGGCCCGCGGGCCATCGGGCCGCCAGTCGGCGCACCGCACCAGGCCCGGGTCGACCATCTCCAGGCCGTTGAACAGGTCCTGCAACTCGGCCCTGGTGGAGAAGGTGCCACTGCCCATCATGCTGTGCAGGAACATGTCCTCCATCTTCCGGGCGGTCGCGCTGTACTCGTCCTCCGGGTCCAGGAAGTGACTGATCGCCACGTAGGAGCCGGGCGCAAGAGCGTCGAGGTAGCCGCGCATGATGTCCCTGCGGGTGCGCAGGTGCTCGCCGTTGTAGTGGTGCAGCGTGCCCAGTTGCAGCAGCGCGATCGGCTTGCTCCAGTCCAGGTGGGACGTCACCACCTCGTTCCGCAGCAGCTTCTCCGGCTCGAAGATGTCCGCGGCGACGACGACGGCCGTCCTGCTCCCCTCCAGCAGCGCGCGGCCGTGGGCCAGCACCAGTGGATCGTTGTCCACGTAGACGACCCGCGCGTCCGGATCGATCCGCTGCACCACCTGGTGGGTGTTCTCCGCGGTCGGCAGGCCCGAACCGCAGTCCAGGTACTGGGTGATACCGGCCTCGGCGGCCAGGAACCGGCACGCGCGGATCAGGAAGGCCCGGTTCTCGACCGCCAGGTCGGCGGCCTCCGGCGCGGCCTTCCGCACGCCGCGGACCACCTCACGGTCCACCTCGTAGTTGTCCTTGCCGCCGAGGAAGGCGTCGAACACCCTGGCGATACTGGGTTTCGTCGGATCGACATCGGACATTGCGCTCGACATACGGGCCTCACGGTCGGTCTCGATCGGATCGTTCGGTCGACGGACCCTAATCCGGCGAGGGCGCCGAAGTCGGCAGCGCTCGCCGCCACTGTGCGGAAGCCACCCGATGGTGTGACCAACAGCAGTTCCAGGCCCGGCGGTTCGACGCCGGGCTGGTCGTCGACCTCGTCCGCCTCCTCGAGCCTCTCGCCGATCGCCTACCTGACGGCCGGTTCGTCGGCCACCTCGAGGTGGTAGGTCACCTCGACGCGGAAGTCCTCCGGCGTCGCCGACTTGAACCACAGCACGTACTGGCCGGGCCTGAGCGGCTCGATGCTGCACCAGTGTCCCCACGTCGATCGGGGCAGGCCCCGCGACCAGTACCACCCGGCGGAGGTCTCGTGCAGCGGCAGCGGTGAGCCGTTGAGGTCCGCCTTCGCGACGGCCAGTTGCATCCGCGGCGCCCCGAGGGGAGCCAGCAGCGCCGTGATCTCGTAGGTGAACACGGGGAAGAACAGCGGCGTCCCCGCCGGCACGCGGCACCGCCGCTCGGCCCGCCCACCGAACGTCCCCGCCAGGAACCACACGTCGGCCGCCTGGCCCCACGCCGCGTGTTCCCCGGTCCGGTCCCGCACGGGAGAGTGCCCGGCCGGCGCGGAGAACGCCCACTTCCACCAGCGGGCGGCCAGATCGCGGCGCCGCCGCCCGGCGTCCCCCGTCGGACCGGATCCGGTGACCGTGGTTTCCAATGCGCTTCCCCCTCAACAGCTTCGAACCTGCCGACGTGGGCGACCCTATACGGGCAGCACACGATCAGCCCGGCCGGACAGGTGCGGCACCCCCGGCGACGAGCCGAGCAGGCCAGCGGTCTGATGGCCCGGCCCCCGCGGGCGCCGGTAATCCGGTTCCG
Source organism: Kitasatospora sp. NPDC048540 (assembly GCF_040651175.1). Classification (NCBI taxonomy): domain Bacteria; kingdom Bacillati; phylum Actinomycetota; class Actinomycetes; order Kitasatosporales; family Streptomycetaceae; genus Kitasatospora; species Kitasatospora sp. NPDC048540. The sequence goes on along the minus strand of NZ_JBEZIR010000022.1, from coordinate 22,998 downwards.
GCGGGAGCAGGCCGGCCGCTACCGTGATCCACGGCCGGGGCCGGGACATGCCGGCCCGGGAGAGGAGCGCAGCACCCATGAACGACATCCGGACCGGCCTGCAACGCGGAACCGTGCCGCGTTCGGTGCCGGCGCCCCACCTGCCGGGGCTGGGTCTGCCGCTGACGCTGCGTCCGGTCGACGACGACCGCGCCACGCAGGCGGCCGTGTTCGATCCGGCGCTCACGCAGCACCCCAACGCCTTCCGCGCCGCCGACCCGAACTTCACCGACCCCGCGCTGTCGACCGCCTGGTACGCGGCGCGCCGACGCGCCATGGACCTGCTGCTCGCGGCCGTCGCCGACTCCCCCTGGGCCGGGCACCTGGTCGTGCGCGGCAGCGTGGTACTCCGCGCCTGGTACGGCGACGCCGCCCGCGAGCCCGGCGACCTGGACTTCGTGGTCGTCCCGCGGGAGTGGCGGATCGAGGAGGACCGCACCACCGACCTGCTGCAGGGCATCGCCTGCGCTGCGGAGGCGGCGAGCACTGCAACCGTGCGGTTCCGCGCGGCCGAGGCGGTCAGCGAGGAGATCTGGACGTACGACCGGGTACCCGGGAGGCGACTGGTCCTGCCCTGGCACGCCGACGGGCTGCCGGGCGGTGCCGTGCAGCTCGACTTCGTCTTCAACGAACCGCCGACGGTGGCGCCCGAGCCCGTCCTGCTGCCCGCCCTGGACGGCCCCGGTGCCCGGCTGGCCGCGGCGACCCGCGAACTGTCGCTCGCGTGGAAACTGATGTGGCTGGTCTCCGACATCCACCCCCAGGGCAAGGACCTCTACGACGCCCTGCTGCTCGCCGAGTCGACCCCGCTGCCCTACCAGGTGCTGCGGGACGTCTTCGCCACCGGCGAGGCCCACTACGCCGAACACCCGGTGGACGCAGACACGATCGCTGCCCTCGCCGACCGCCTCGGACCCGGGCGACACCACTTCGAGCGGGAGTACCCGCACCTCGCCGCGGCGACCGCCGACGCCCTGCCGCGCCTGGCCACGGCTCTCACCCCGACCTTCGCCCGCACCGACCCCACCCCTCTCGGGCCCTGGTGGGCACAGGGCTGGATCGAACGCCTGCGCCCGGCCCACGCGGAAGGGGGACTGGAGGCGGTCCAGGCCCTGCTCCTCCACTCGGGAGCATCCTTCCGGCTCGCCCACCGTCTGACCCGAACGCTGCTCAACGCCGCCGCCTGGGCCGCGCCCGCGGACGTGTCCGGGGCCGCGCCGGACGGGACGGCACTCGCCGAGGCGATGCTGCGTTGCCCGGCGTGGCAGTACTGGGCCGAGCAGGTCCGCGACGGCAGGACCACCATCGACCGGCTGCTGCAACGGCTGGGCTGACCTGCGAAATCATGTGACGGGCGTTCGCACGTCCGTGTTCTAATACGCTGTCACGCCGTCCACGCACCACCTGCAGGTGCACGTCAGACCGGAGCACGACCGGCCGATGAACGCTGTATGCCCCCACTGCACCGAGTCCGACCGGACCGTCAGCGTGCCGCACGCCCTGATCGACACCGGCGACCCGCTCCCGGCAACGGAGCACGGCCTACTCCTGCCACCCCCGCCCCCACCCCCGGTGCGGGCGACGGCCGAGCGCAGCAGGCCCGCCATGGGTCTCTACATCGCGGCGGCCGTGGTCACCGCCCTGTGGCTGAAGAACCTTGCCGGTGACCTATCCGATCTGCAGGACGCCAGCCCCGCCTACCGCCTGGGCTACCTCCTCGGCCCACTGTTCCTGTCCGTGCCCCTCGCGGTGGCCGGGCTCGTTGTGCAGCTGTCGACGAGACGACGGCGGGTCAAGGCGGCCGAGGACGGTGCCGCGAAGCAGTTCGCGGTCTGGGAGAGGCGCCACCGGGTCTGGCAGGCGGCCTGGCTGTGCCGCCGATGCCTGGTGGCGTTCTTCCCGAAGGGGGCCATCAGCCCGGGCTTCCCCGCCTCACCGCCCATCGCGGTGGCGCAGCTCCCGATGTGGGTGACCACCACGGCCGAGCGCGAGTTCGGCGTACCGGAGCCGGCCGCGCGCAAGTTCGCCTCGGCGGAGCCGGCCGCGCCGCACTGAGCGCACGGAGGCCGACGGCCCGGCGGAACAGCCCTCGGCCCTGAGGCCACGGCAGCCGGGCGCCGGTGCGGCGACCATGCTCCCCGCCGACGGGGATTCCCGGCCGCCACCGCAGAGCCGAGGGCCGGGCCTCTGAAGGACCGCCGGTGCTGCGCTACCCGCAGACGGTCAGGTCGACGGACCTTCCCTCCCTGAGGGACTGGGCCACGACCACGCCGGCCGGGGCGGTGCAGTCGTCCGGCTTGTCGGTGATCACGCCGAGGGTCAGGCCCGGCGTCCCGGTCAGGATCCGCTTCGCGTCGTCGACGGTCCTGCCGACCAGGGCGGGGAGGACGGCCTGGCCGGGGGCGCCTGCGGCGCTGCAGACGATCACGTCGATCGCGGACCCCAACTGGACCTCCGTCAGCCGCCCGACGCCCGGGGAGACGGGCGTCACGGGGGGCGGGCTCTGGGCGATCACCGTGCCCGCGGGCTGGGTGCAGCCGTCCTGTTCGGTGACCTTCCCCACCTTGAGTCCCGTCATCCGACCGGAATCCGAAGCCAGCGACGCCACGTCCCTGCCGATGACCGCCGGTACGGTGGCGTAGCCCGGCCGGGGAACGACCTGGCCGGGCGACTGCACGATCCGTGTCGGGTTCCCGGGCAACGACGGCAGGGGCGAGGGTGTGTCGGAGGCGGCCGCGTTCACACCCGCCGCCGGGTTCTGCGGCGAGCCGGAGACGGCCGCCAGGGCGGTGCCGCCGCCGATCACTGCGATCGTGACGGCAAGACCGACTCCGGCCGTCAGCGGCTTGCGGCGGGCCCGGCGCCGGATGGCGGTCGCGTCGAAGCGCGGGGTGCCGGACGTGTCGGCGAAGTCGTTCATGGCGTCGACCAGTTCCTGTTCGAAGGCGGAGATTTCGGCGCAGCCGGAGGGCTGCGGCTCGTGACGGGTCATCGGAGACCTTCCGTTGTGTGCCGCGAGGACAGGTCGAGGGAGACGGGGAGCTGGGTGCGGAGCCGGTCGAGTCCGCGGGCGAGCTGCGACCGCACGGCGCTCGGGGAGATCCGCAGATCGGCTGCGATCTCGGTGTCCGACATGTCGTGGAAGTACCGCAGCACCACGACCGTGCGCATGCCCATCGGCAGGCGCTGCAACGCCCGCACCAGCTGGTCCCGGCTGTCGACGCGCCCGTACTCGTCGCCCGGCGCCGCCGCGTCGGCAACTTCCAGTTCGGGCGGCCTGCGCCGCCACCGCCGCCAGCGGTCGTTGGCCAGGTTCACCATGATGCGGCGCACGTACGCCTCCGGGGAGTCCGCCGCAGCGATCCGACGCCACCGGCGGCAAGCCCGCTCCAGCGTCTCCTGGACCAGGTCCTCGGCCGCCTCCCGGTTGCCGGTCAGCACGTACGCTCCCCGGTAGAGCACGGCCGACCGTCCGGCGACGAACGCGTCGAACGACACCACCGCATCCGGCCCGACGAGCGCCGGAGCCGGTTCGGGCGACTCAGTGGCGAGATCCACACGCCCTCCTTCCTGTCACCCCTCCCTGACGACGGCGCACACCGTTCTGCTGCACGGGCGCGATGAGACGCACACCACACCTCGGAACGCCCGACTCCCGGGCCGGACGCCGACGGTCGCGTGGTCATCGACCGGGAGCGGTCCCGTCGGCCTGCAGCACGAAGAACAGGAAGCAGAGGAAGCGCGGCTTGGCCGCGATGGCCTCGGGGAACAGGTCGCGGGCGGCCGGGTCGGGCTCCGGCTCGCTGATGACCGTGATCCGGAAGCCTGCCGCGGTGAAGGCCTCGACCATCGCGTGCAGCGGCCGGTGCCAGAGACCGATCAGGGCGGTGCGGCCGCCCATGGTCCACTCCTCGGTCCAGTTGGTGGTGTCGAAGTAGCCGTACTCGGCCTGGCGGCCCGCCTCGCGATGCATGAGGCTGACGGCGAAGGGATGGTCGACGGATGCGATCAGCCGGCCGCCCGGCCTGAGTACGCGGCGCAGCTCGGCCAGCGCCGGTCCCCAGTCCTCCAGGTAGTGCAGCACCAGCGACGCGACCACATCGTCGAACGCGTCGTCGGGGTAGGGCAGCGGGCCGCCCAGGTCGGCCACGCGCAGGTCCGCGCCGTCGCCGAGCCGTCGGCGGGCCAGCGCCAGCATCCCGGCGCTCGCGTCGAAGCCGCTCACGACGGCGCCGCGCTCGCGCAACGCCGCGAACAGCGCCCCGGCGCCGCAGCCCGCGTCGAGGATCCGCCGGCCGGTCACGTCCCCGGCGAGGGCGAGCATCGCGGGCCGCTCGTAGTGCGCGTTGACGAGGTTGGTCTCGTTCTCGGCCGCGTACCCCTCCGCGAAGCTGTCGTAGTCGTTGACCTTCGGCGGGTCCGCGGCCGCCGCTGACGGCGGGGTGGACCCGGTGGGGTGCGCGTGCTCCGGCTGTTCGTCGGCTGTCATGGTGCGAGGGACGTGGGTTGCCGCAGCCCGGTTCCTGCCCGGCGCCGCCCCGGGCCGGGTCCGCTGCCCGGACGGCGGGCGGTTCCGCAGGGCGAGACGGGCCGTCGGCCGCGACGGCTCCGCCGGTAGCTTTCCCCCGCCGGCAATCAGCACGCGGCGAGCGGCCCGGTCGTTCCCGCCCGTTCCCCGAGAGGGATGCCCATGTTCATGGTCAACGAATACTTCGACGGCACGGTCAAGTCGATCGCCTTCCAGCAGGAGGACGGGCGGGCGACCATCGGTGTGATGGCCCCCGGCGACTACCGGTTCGACACCGCGGGCCCGGAGACCATGCACGTGATCAGCGGTGCCCTGACCGTCAGGCTGCCCGGTGCCGACGACTGGCGGACCTTCGCCGCCGGCACCCGGTTCGACGTCCCGGGCACCAGCACCTTCGACCTCAAGGTGGAGTCCGACACCGCCTACCTCTGCGAGTACCGCTGACTGCACCGGCCGGCCGCCGTTGACCTGGCCGCTCGTCGCGCCGGGGCGGAACCCGGCGGGCGGGGCGGGCGTGCCGGGCACGGGGGCCCGGCGTGGCAGCGATACCGTCACCGGGTGACGGGGGTCGACGCTGGCCGGTGGTGGTACCGGTCGAGGAGACGACCGCCCGACTGGGCGCGGGGCAGGTGACCACCCCGATGACGGCGTACGTCTTCCGCGCCTGCGCCTGAACGCGGCCCGCGCCCGCGCCGCCGACCGGCGGTGCGGCCTTCGGCGGGTCGGCCCGCCGGTGAACCTTCCGCGCCGATCCTGCGTCCTCCCTGACAGACCGCCACCGCACGCCCGGGAGAACAGACCATGGCCGACACCGACACCACGCAGACCGAGGACCGGGACCACGCCCCGGCACCGTGGTGGGCGGAGCTCGGGACGTGGGGATCCGTCGGGCTGATCGTCCTCGGGGCGGTCGCGGCGGTCTGGGTCTCCTTCCGGCTGCCCGGTACCCCGGAGGAACTGGCCTCCGGCTACTACCAGGCCGCCAGGATCGTCGCCATCGGCCTGGTGACCGTGGGATGCACCCTGCTGGGCCGCCGGCGAGCCCGGGCCGCCGCCGTCGACGGTGCGGGCCAGCAGGAACGCGGCTGACCCCACCGCGCAGCGGACGTCCGCGGCCCACCCCTCAGGCTGCTCCCCCGGCCGGCCGGCTCACCCGGCGCCCTGGGGCGGCAGGGCCGCCACGGTCGGGTGGTCCCGCCCGATCGGGCCCACCCGTGCGCTGCTGCCGGGGCTGCCGAGGTCGGCGAAGAACTCGGCGTTCACGGCGTTGAAGTGCGCCCACTCCTCGGGGGTGTCGTCCTCGAAGAGGATCGCTTCGACGGGGCACGCCGGCTCGCAGGCTCCGCAGTCGATGCACTCGTCGGGGTGGACGTAGAGCATCCGCTCCCCCTCGTAGATGCAGTCGACGGGGCATTCATCCATGCATGCCTTGTCCTTGACGTCCACACAGGGCAAAGCGATCACAAACGTCATCGAACTGCCGTCCCCTCCGGATCGTTGCTGCTTGTCGTTGCGACGCAGCCGACCGTAGGACCTCAAGTAAGGTTGAGCACAAGAGGAGGCCACCGCATGACGACCTACCGTTCCGGCGATGCCCGGCCCACCGCGGACGACTGGCTGAGCATCGGCGAGGTGAGCGCGCGGACCGGGGCGGCCGTCTCCGCCCTGCGGTTCTACGAGGAGTTCGGCCTGATCGCCTCCCAGCGCGACGGCCGCAACCAGCGCCGCTACCCGCGGCACATGCTCCGCCGCATCGCGCTGATCTCGGTGGCCAAGCGGATCGGCATCCCGTTGCAGGACCTCCTCGAGGCGTTCGCCGATGTGCCGCTCGACCGTCCGCCGAGCCATCAGGAGTGGCAGCGGGCCTCGCGCGGCTGGAAGCGCCGGCTGGAGGAGCGGCGGCAGACCATCGAGCGGCTCGAGTCCGAGCTCACCGGGTGCATCGGCTGCGGCTGTCTCTCGATGAAGGCCTGCGCCCTGCTCAACCCCGGAGACAGCCTCGCCGACGACGGCGCCGGGCCCCGGCGGCTGTGAGGGACGGGTACCCGGCGGACTCCCCGTGGGGTTGGGCACCCACGGGGAGTCCGCCCGGGCACCCGGTCAGCCTCCTTGCACCTCCGCCCGGGCGATCACGCGGACTCCGCCGGTGCCGCGCTCCGCCCTGCGGCGAACGCGGCCGCCGCCGTGACGCTCGCGGCGGCGGCGGACCGCACCGGGTCGTCCGGCCGCTGCCCGTCCGACCCCTGCCCGTCTGTCCCCTGCCCGTCCGGCTGCTGGCCGTCCGGTTGCTGGTCGTCCGCCGGCCGGCGGTGGCGGAGCGTCAGTTCGCGGCTGCCCTCGGGGCGGGCGGTGACCCGGAAGTCCCACTGGTGGCCGCTCTCGGGCGCACCGGCCAGCCGGACGGAGACCTCGCTCGGCCGCGTGCCCGGCTTCAGGTAGGTGGCCTCCTCGATCCTGCGGATCTGCTCGGCCGGGTCACCGGTCAGCTCGAACTCCCGGCGCAGCGGAAGTTCCGCGCCCTCGCCGGAGACGGTGAGGTGGAGCCGCCCGATCTCCGGCAGCCCGTCCTGGAGCAGCGGACGGGCCGCCGCCGCGGCGGACGCCATCGCGGCGGTGACCAGCTCGTTCGCCGGGCCGGGCTCGGTCCACGTCTCGCGGTGGATGTCGTACGGCTCGTGCGCGGGCCAGCCATCCTGGGCCCCGGCGACGAGGTCGTCCAGGATGACGGGCGACCCCTCGGCGCTCTTGCGCTCCACGTAGTCGATCACCTTGCGCACGTCGTCGGCCTTGAGTGCCGCGCCGTCGGGCGTGTTGAGAAGGTCCCCCAGCAGGGCGGAGGTGGCGGCCGAGGATCCGCCGGCCAGTTCGACCAGCCGGTGGGTCGCCTGGATGTGGGCGCGGCCGGCTTCGGTTCCGGCGGTGAACTCCCCGCCGAAGGCCGCCCGTCCGACGCGGGTGGTGCCGATCAGCTGTTCGCGCTCGGCGGGCGTGGCGGCGGTGTGGTCGAACGGCCGGTCGCCTCCGGTCAGCGTCCGGTGGACGTCCTCGAGCAGCCGTGCCCCGTCGCCGGAGCGCAGTTCACCGCCCTTGTGGTCCTCGGTGAAGGCGAGGTAGTGGTCGCCCGGCAGGTCGACCCCGGTGGTCTCGGACAGCGGGATGTCGACGGTGAACGGGACGATTCCCTTCTCCTTGACGGGGTTGCGGTTCCCGTCGAAGAGGGTCACCTCCACCTCGGCGGCGCCGTGGTAACGGGCCATCGGGGTGGCGAACTTGCCGTTGGAGACGATCTGGCCCGAGTCGCCGTGCGTGCCGCCCTCGCGCCAGAGCCGCTGGGCGCCGCCGGTGATCGCCGGGTTGTTGGTGACGTCCCCGGTGATCCTGGCGCCGACCTGGCCCTGCACGCCCGCGTTCTTCGCCGCCAGGTCGGAGCGGACGGTGCCGGAGGAGGTGGCGTTGGCCGGGCTCAGCTCGACCGCGGCGTCGGTGTCCCGGTGTTCGAGCGAGACGATCTTCACGCCGACCTCCACCCCCTTGCCGCCGCCGAGCGTCACCCGCTTGGTCGGGATGCTCGCCGCCACCTCGCTGCCCTGGCTGGCGGTGCCGAACATCGCCGAGAGGTGGCTGTGCGAGGTGACGGTCCCGACCATGGGCTCCATCTCCTGCCAGGTCGACCTGCCGAAGAACTCCGGACCGCGCAGCCGGACCAGGTCCTGGACGCCGCCGACGTCGCCGAGCCAGCGCAGCACGTCGGTGTCGCGCAGCCCGGTCTCCCAGACCCGCTCCGGCGGGATCCGGACGCTGACCTGCTCGGGCGCCTCGGTCGGGAGTGTCCGGGGCGGGCGCTGCGCGGTCGGCGCGTCGTCGGAGCTCTTCGGGGGGACCGGGACGGTCTCGCCGGACTCGACGATGGTCTCGAAGCCGATCGCCGCGGTGCGCCGCTGGTGGACGGAGGCGCCGACCCACGGCCGCCGGGTGATGGTGAACTGCAGCTCGGCCTCTCCGCGGTATGCGCTGCCGGGAAGCTTGGCCTTGGTCGCGGAGCCGGCCGCGGTGCTGCTGGTCCGGACGTCCGCGTGCTCCTGCCCCCGGCCGCCGGTACCGGTCACACCGGCGGTCACCGAGACGGGGGCACCCGGCACGGGAACGGCCGCCGTCGCACCGAGGACGCCTTGGTGGCCGTGGCCGGTGCCGTTGGAGTCGGCGAAGGACCGCTGGACGTCCGTACCGGTGTTGAACTCGGTGGTGCCCGAATCGCCCAGGTGCTCCATCCGGTCGCGGAGCACCGCGCCGACGCGGACGGTGGTGCGGCCGTGCCGCACGACGATCTCGTCCCCGGCCGTCATGCCCTTCAGCCTGGACTGGAGCCGGTCGGGGGTGAGTTCCTCGTCCAGCTTGCGGCGGATGCCCGCCCAGTCGCTCGCGAAGGGGTTGCGTTCCGGCTTGGGCCGGCCGTCCGGTCCCCCCGTCGCCGGGCGCGAGCTGCCGGACTTCCAGCCCGACTCCACCTGGGACACGATCGACTCGCCCAGGGTCCGCCGGGGGCCGGGGGTGGCCCCGGCCGTGGGGTGCGCGGTGTCGTCCTTGGTGCCCGGCGCGGTGCCGTGCGCCGCGGCGGGCTGTGCGTCGGGCCGTGCGTCGGGCAGTGCGTGGACGTCGGTGACGATCGCCGAGGAGTCCAGGCGCCTTCCCTCCACGAAGCCCTTGGGCTGCTTCGCCGTGGTCCGCTCGACCGGCCCGGACACCGGGTCGGCGTCCCGCATCGGGACGGCCACCCGGGCCACGGTGTCGACCTGCTGGGTGTGCGAGCCGTCGTCCACGCCGAGGCGCTTGAACGTGACCTTGACGTCGTACGCCGCGTCGACGTCGAAGAACACCGCCGGCTCGACGTGCTTGCCGCGGTTGGAGGCCGAGCCGACGGTCTCCGCGCCGTGGCCGTAGCTGCGGTCCATCCGGTGGGCGTAGCCGCCGGTGGTGGTCACGAACGGGGCCCGGATGTTGGTCCGGCCGCCGGCGTCGAGGCGGTCGCGGCGGTCGCGCAGGTTGCCCTGGCCGCGGGAGGTGCGGGTGCCGGACTCGAACTCGTACTTGTCCGCGGTGGAGTGGTAGGTGGTGTCCGCCAGCCTGGCCGTGACGGTGACCTCGGCCTTCCAGGTCGTCCCCGAGACGGTCTCGGTGATCTTCCCTCCCCGGGTGAGCTGGGAGAGCTGGGTCTTGAGCGCGACCCGGTCGAAGGTGGCGCCGATCCGCTGCGTCACCTCGTCCGACGGCTCCCCGTACTTGGACCGGACCGCGTCCTCGACCGCGGTGCGCACCTTGTCGGCGCCGCTCAGGGTGTGCACCACGTAGGACGCGTTCAGCTCGTGCTGCTCGCGCATCCGGCGCGGCGCGGTGTGGGTCGCCGCGGGCCGGTCGAGCTCCACGCCGTCACGACGGGTACCGGCAGGCCGGTCGTCGCGGGCGGGCGCGGAGCCTTCGGCGGGTGCGGCGGGCTCCGGGGGCTCGGCGGGGCGCTTGAAGGCGACCGTGCCGTCCTCGCTGCGGGGCGCCTGGACCTTGACGGTGTCCCGGGCGTCCATGCCCACCTCGACGCGCAGCGGTGCCGAGACGGCGGACCGGCCGTCGGGGGCCTCGCCGGGCCGGCCGAAGTGCACGTCCACGGCCAGGTCGGCACCGTAGATGACCTGCGGCGCGCTGTACTTCCCGTTGGCGTACACCCGGTCGGCCTGGCGGCCCTGCCCGCCCACGCGGTCGCGCTGCTGGCCGGACGCCGTGGCGAGCAGGTCGGCGCCGGGTGCGCCCTTGGCGACGGTGCCGCCGAGCTGGCCGTTGGCGGCGCCGGTGCGTGCCAGCAGCCGGCGGTCGACGCTGAACGCGCCGGTCTCGTTCACCGTGTTGAGCTCGGCCTTGCCGTCCTCGCGGCGGTAGGTCATCGACTCGACCCGGGCGGTCGCGGTGACCACCAGGCTCTCCTTGCCGGGGATCTTCACCTCCAGCGCCTCGCCGCGGGTCATCCCGGTCAGCCTGGCGGCCAGGTTCGGCTGGGTGAACCCGCGCAGGACCTGGTCCCGGACGGCGTCCCAGTCGTCGCCGAAACGCTCCCGCCCCTTGGCGTCCACGGCCGCACGCAGCGCGGCGGTGCTCTCCAGGTCCCGCACCACGACGGTCTCGCCCAGGCCGCCCCGGTCGTCACCCCCGTGCCAGACCGAGTCCGGCGGGCTGGTGACCTCGTGCGTCGGCGGCGCGGTGGTCCCGTCCGTTTTGACGGCCTCGGTGGTCCCGTCGGACTTGGCGGTCCCGTCGGTCTCGGGTGCGGGCGACTTCTGCGGCTCGGGCGGGGTGGTGTCGTGGGCCGCGGGGTCCGCCTTGACGGCTTCGGGGGTCGTGTCCGCGCGGTCGACCAGCAGCCGGACGTCCGCCGTTCCCGCCTCGTGCGTGTCGGCCTTGCCGTTGAAGGACATCTCGAAGTGGACGGCGCCCTCGTAGCGGACGCCGGGCACCTTGGACTTGCTGGTCAGCTGGGCGGACCGGCTGTCACCGGCGATCTCGATCCGGTCCCGGCCGAGCCGCCCGGCACCGCCGACGCCCATCAGGGCCGCCCCCGGCTTCAGCACGTTCGCCAGCCCGAACTGTCCCGCGTTGCCTCGGGTCGTCGCGGTGCTGCGCACCTGCTGGACGCTGGTGCCGATGTTGAACTCGGTCTCCTTAGTGGTGCCGGTCTGGCGCAGGTCGCCGACCCGCGCGCTGATCTCGACCGTGCCGAGCGTCCGGCCGCGCCGGTCGGTGAGCGCGACGGTGACCGGTTCGCCGGCCGTCATGCTCTTCAGGTCGCGCTGGAGCCGTCCGAAGTCCACCTCCACGAGGACCTTCTCGCGCAGCGCGGGCCAGTCCTTGCCGAACTCCTGCTTGGCCGCCTGCTCCACGTGGTCGAGCAGTTCCTCCACCGGCCGGTTGCCCTGGGAGGCGCCGCGCGGCGACAGGTCGAGCACGATCTCCTGACCGCCGACGCGGCCGTCCTGCAGGCGCTGCGGGGGTGTCCTCGGTTCGCCGACCGCACCGGCCTCGGGACGGACCGGGACGGCGACCGTCATGCCGAGGTCCACCGTCTCCGCGTGCCCGCCGGATCCGGTGCGCACCGGGGTGTGGTCGTGGCGCAGGTCCCCGAAGTCCAGCTCCAGCCGCATCGTCGACCTGTACACCTCGGCGGGCTCGGCGGTCTTCGACCGCGCCACCATCCCGCCGAGGTCCAGGTTGACCTCGCCGTGGCCGCGGTCGTGGAAGTAGGCGGCGAGCTCCGCCGGCTCCGCGCCCCCGCCCGACTGCCGGGCCTGGACACCGATGTTGTACTGCCACTGCGCGTCGCGGCCGGTCCCGGTCGCCACCGTCCGGTCGGCGCCGTTCTCGAACTCGATCTTCTCGGTGCGCAGGTGCGTCGACTCGGTGACCTGGCCGCGCAGCTTGATGCTGCCGCTCCAGCCGTTGCCCTCGAGCGGGGCCGTCCACACCTCGCCGCGGGAGAGCGCACTGAGTATGGGGCGCAGGGTCGCCGGGCCGAAGTGGGCGTCGGCGAAGGCCCGGGCTGCGGCCCGGTCCCCCGGCACGGCCTGTTCGAGGACTGCGATGACCTTGTCCCGGACCGCCGCTTCGTTCTCGGTCAGCCCGACCACCAGGTCGGTACCGGCGATCGGCCGGGGACCGGCGGCATCCTGGTGCGGTGGCTGCGGCTCTGGTTGCGGCTCGGGCTCGGGCTTCGACTGCGGCTCGGGATCTGCGGTGGTGTGCTGCTGCTGGGACGGCTGCTGCTCGGCCTCGGGCGGCGCCGGCGGCTTCTCGTGGGTCTCGGCAGGCTTCTCGTGGGTCTCCGGCGAGGCGGGGTCCTTCGGCGCGGCCGGCTTCTCCCCGCTCTTCTCCGGAGCAGGGTCCTTCGGCGCCGACGGCTTCTCGCCGGACTTCTCCGGAGTGGGGGCCGTCGTGCCCTCGCGGGTGGCGGCCGGTGGGTGGGTGTCCGTGGAGGTGGACGCCACGGGTTCACTGCCGTCGTAGTGGTTGCCGCGGTGGTACACCGTCACCGCCCGCCCGTCCGCGGGTCCGAATACGGCGAGGGGGGTGCCGTCGTGGCCGACCACCCGCATCCGCAGGCCCAGTGCATGGGCCGCGGCAGCGGGGAGCATCTCGCCCTCGTTGGTCAGCCAGCGGTTCTCCCAGTCCCGGACGGTCCGGAGCAGGGCCTCCCGCTCGCGGGGCGACGGCGGCGGCGCGTTGTGGGCGAGGTGGTCGCCGACGATCTCCCTCAGATCGGCGATCGGCATGCCGGCGTACCCGTCCCGGACGTCGGCCGGGAGGTGGTCGAGCAGTTCACGCGCGCCCAGCTCCGGCCGGCCGAGCATGTGGTGGCGGTAGTTGGACACCACCTCGGTCGGCCAGCGTTCCGGGGGAAGCTCACTGAAGTGCTGCTCGACCGCGGTCTGCAGCCGCCTGGCGACGCCGCCGGACTCCGCCGTCCGCGGTCCCACCAGGTCGGGTGCGCTGACGGCGACCGAGTGGAGCAGGCAGAGCCCGTCGGCCGCCACCTTCACACGTGATCCCGGCGGCGGGAAGTCGACCTCGGTGGCGGCCCGGTGCGCAGGTGACGGGAGGCTCTCGTTCGTCGCGGGGGTCGTGCCGCGTTCCTGGCTCTGCCGGGCCGGGACCGGGTCATGGCCGGTCGCGGTCGTGGGCGTGGGCGGGGTGCTGCGGATGGTGCCTTCGGTCGTCCCGCCCTGGTGGTCGTGCACCGGGCCGGAGGTGCTCGTGGTGGTGGCGGTGTGCGGGGTGACGCCGTTGCCCTCGGAGGTGGAGTGCTCCGGCTTCACCGCCGCCGACGCCGACGCGGGCGGCGGTGGCGGCGGCGGTGGCGGCGTCAGGTCGCCGTCGCGGCCGCGGCCGGTGCCCGGGCGGATGGTGCCGCCGGAGCCGGTGGGCGTACTGGGCCGCACGGCCGGCGGCTTGGGCGCGGGCGGAATCGAGTGAGTACCGGAGCTGGGCCGGCCGCCGCCTTGGTGACCGGTGGAGCCGCTGCCCGCGACCGGGCCGGGTACGAACCCGCCGGCCGTCGGCGGGGTGACGTTCGGGCTCTGGGTGGCGGACGACGAGGACGCGTCGGGCGGGACGACCTGGCCGGGCAGCGCCTGGTCCGGCTCGGTACGGGTCGGCGTGTGGCCGCCGGAGATCCGGGTCCCGCCGTCGAGGTTTGTGTTGCCTCCGGCCCCCGGGGCGTGCGCGGCACCGCCGAGCACCCCGGACAGGTTGGGCACGGGCCCCGTACCACTCCCCTGCGACGGGACGTCCGACGGCTCCGCCACCGTCTCGCGCACCGGCGGAGCCGTGTGCCCGGCGGAGGAACCGGCCGTCACAGTCTGCTGCTCGTGTACGGGGGTGGCAGCCGACCGAGGCCCGCCGGACTCGACGGGCCGCTCGTCCCGCGAGACGCCCTCGTGGCTGCCGCGTTCCACGGCGGACTCGTGCGGCGGCTGCTCCTGCCGCGGCACGCCTTCCTGCCCGGTACGTTCGACGACGGGCTCACGCACGGGCTGCTCCTGCCGCGGCGCGCCCTCGTCCGAGCCACGCCCGACCGGAGACTCGTTCAGCGGCTGCTCCTGCCGTGGCACGCTCTCCTGGCCGCCGCGCTCCGCGACCTGCTGGTGCGGAACCGGCTCCTGACCCGCCGACGGCTCGTGCGAGAGCTGGGGGTCATGCCGCAGCACCGACTCCTGCCCGCTGCCCTGCATCACCGGCTCGTGCGACACGACCGCAGCGGTATCCGGGAGGGTCGACGCCGGCTCGTGCACACTGCGCGCGGTGACCGGCTCGTGTACGGGCTGCTCCTGCCGGGGCGCGGAATCCTGCCCGACCCGCTGCTCCACCGGCTCCCGGACACCGGCCTCCTGACGCGACGCCGGCTCGTGCGACGCCACCACAGCGGCGTCCGAGCGGGTCGCCACCGAATCGTCGGCACTGCGCGCGGTGACCGGCTCGTGTACGGGCTGCTCCTGCCGGGCCACGGCCTCCTGACGCGACGCCGGCTCGTGCGACGCCACCGCAGCGGCGTCCGAGCGGGTCGCCACCGAATCGTCCGCACTGCGCGCGGTGACCGGCTCGTGTACGGGCTGCTCCTGCCGGGCCACGGCCTCCTGACGCGACGCCGGCTCGTGCGACGCCACCGCAGCGGCGTCCGAGCGGGTCGCCACCGAATCGTCCGCACTGCGCGCGGTGACCGGCTCGTGTACGGGCTGCTCCTGCCGGGCCACGGCCTCCTGCCCGACCCGCTGCTCCACCGGCTCCCGGACACCGGCCTCCTGACGCGACGCCGGCTCGTGCGACGCCACCGCAGCGGTATCCGGCCGGACCGCCGCCGACTCGTGGCTCGGCGCGGAGGTGGTCTGCCGCAGGGGCTGCTCCTGCGCGGCCGTCGGTTCGTTGCCGCCCGTGTGCTGAGCCGAGGGGTCGAACGAGCGCGTGGCGCCGCCCGAACTGCCGTTCTCCGCCGCATGGGTGGCCGGTGCCGGGTGGCTGCCGCTGTCCGTCGACCCGACCTGCGACGGAGTCTCGCTCGCCCGTGCGGAGCCGAACGGCATGAGCCCGCTCACCCGCGACCCGCTCGAACCCGGGCCCGAACCTGAACCCGGGCCCGCAGCCGTGTCCGTCCCGGCGTGCGATCCCCCGCCCAGGCCTTCCCCGCCACCGGTCCCGGCCCCGGACCCGTTGCCCGCGCCGTTCCCGCCGTCGAGGGAGCGGGTGGCGGATCCGCCCCCGCCCCCGCCGCCCTCGCCGGTCGGGCCGTGGTAGCTGCCGCCTCCCGACGAGGTGGCGGACCTGGAGAAGGTGGGCGGGCCGTCCTCGCCGATGCCGCGCGAGCCGGAGGCCGGCGTGTCCAGGTGCGGCAGCTCGGCGGCCTTGGGGGCGTTGGCGTGGCCCTTGATCGCGGCGGCACCGGCGTGCAGACCCGCGCCCGCGCCACCGGAGAGGCCGGAGCCGAGCAGGGATTCGCTGTCGACCTTGCCGGTGGTGATGAGCTGGGTGGAGACGTCCGCGCCGACGCCGACGGCCGCGCCGGTGGCCATCTTGCCAGCCGTGGAGTTCAGCGCACCCTCCGCGCCGAGCTTCTTGCCCGCGCCGCCGATGCCCTTGCCGATCAGATGGGCGGACGCCCCGCCGACCGCGCCGCCGAGCGCGTTCTGGCCGACCTCCTTCATGTCGATGCTCTTGCGGTGGCCCTCGGCGAGTTCGATGCCCTGGGCGAGCAGGTTGATCGCGGCCATCTGGGCGGCCTGCTTGGCCGCCATCGTGATCATCTCTTTGAGCAGGGTCTTCAGCAGGGTGGAGACCACGGCCCGGCTGGCGCCGATCGCCACCGGCACCTGGAGCAGCGAGGCGCCCGCGGTGAACGGGGCCTCGGCCTCGGCGGTGGCGATCTCGAAGGCCAGGATGCCGAGCTGCGCGATGATCTGGATCTTCGCGGTCTCGGCGGAGTTGGCCATCTGCTCCAGCATGTCGCCCATGCCGTCGAGCGCGTTGATCGCGCCGGGCAGGTAGCCGGGGTCCTCCTGGGTGCCCTTGCCGGTGGCGAACTTGTCCCAGTACTTGCCCAACGCCTCGGCCGCGAGGCCTCGTTGTCCGTCGAGCGCGCGCTTGATCGCGGCGTCGGAGCTCTGCGCGGCGTCCTTCAGGCTCTCCGCGGCCTTGCGGCAGTGATCGGCCATGTCGCGGAGCTGGTCCTCGTCCGCCTCCGGCCACCGGCAGCCCGCGAGCAGCAGGAGCACCCACTGGAGGGGCTCGGGGAGTTCGACAGCCATCTGGTCAGTGCCTTCCGCTCTGGACGATCCGCGGGGTCACCGGGATGTGTACGGGGTTGTTCACCGGGGCGCTCGGCAGCGACGGTGCCTCAGGAATCGGGTTCGCGCCGGTGTCCATGCCGTCGAACGCGCCGGCGATCGCCTCGTCCGCGCCCTCGTAACCCTCGGCCATCGCCTTCAGGCCGTCGGCGATGCCCTTGAGGGCGTCGGGCAGGCCCTTGATGACGTCCAGCGTGTCCTTGCTGTACTTCAGGTAGCCCTTCTCGCCCTCGGCGAACTTCTTGCCGGACTCGTCGTTGCCCCACGGGTTCTGCGCCTCCAGCGAAGGCAGGAACGCGCTCAACGAGGTGTACACCGTGCGGACCTGCTCGGAGGCGGCGAGCATCGGCGACACCGCTGCCTGGTACTGCTCCGGGTGGACCTCGAACCCCTGCCCGGCGCCGCCCCCGCCGTCGCCGGACGCGGCGGTGCGCTTGACCGCGTCCGTCCCGGTACGGGGCTGCGCCTGCTGGGCCGGAACGGTGGCCGACATCCGGCGCAGCGGCTCCAGGGGGACGCCGTCCTCGGCGGGCTGCGCCGCGATCCGGTCCTGCAGCATCCGCTCGGCGGGCACGGCCTCGGTCGGTGCCAGCAGTGGCTCGGCCTGCAGCTGGGTACTCCGTGCCTGGAGCAGCGGTTCGGCGGGGGTGCCCTCGGTGGCGACGGTGCCGACCCGGAACGCGGGGGTCGCCTCTTCGGCCCGGAGCAGCGGTTCGGCCGGTTGACCGACCCTCACGCCTTCGGTGGCCGAGAGGGCCAGGTGGGCGGGTTCGACCAGGGCGGTGGCCTCGGTCTCGACGCCGGCCGGCTCGTCGTTGCTCATGGTGTTCCTTCGTCAGTGCGGGGTTCGACGGGCGGGCGCGGGTCAGTCCGCGGCACGGCGGGGCGGACCTGGTGGCAGCGGCCGGCTGCGCGGCGGCCGGGGACCCAGCGGTCGCGGGTGCGTGGCCCCGGTCTCGGCGTCGCCCCGCGGCCGAGCGGGAGCGCTCGACGTTGTGAGGCTCTGCGGCGATGGCCTGACGTGCCGTCGCGTCGACATCGGTGTCCGTGGCGGTGGCGAGGTGCACGCGTGCGGCCGTTCGCCGTCCGCACCGTCCGCCGAGACCGCTCCGAGCAGCCGGAGGTTCACCGCTTCCCCCACCGTGTCCTTGACATGTATCCAGCGGGGGAGGTTACCCGGGCAATATGACCACCACATGACCAACGGGAGGCCACTCGCCGATGAAGCTCCGTCAGCGCAGGGCCCTGACCACGCCGGTGGCCCCGGCGACGGTTCTCCGGCGGTCACCCTGACCCCGTACCGGATCAATCCGCGGGCCGGCGATCCCCACGGCCCTTACGGGAGTACCTACTTCGCAGCTCGCGCCGCAGGGAGCTTCGACGCCACGACGGCTGACCCCTCTGCCCCGGCCTGAAAGACCTCCGGCGTACCGGCTGCGGGCCTGCCGTGGACCACTTTGAAGGGCACCAGTCCCACGACCCCGTCTCCGACGCCGACGAAGGCGCCGAAGGGGAGCACTCGCACGACCGTCCCGCGCAGTGCGTGACCCGCCATCACGTGGTCGGCGAAGGCCTGGAAACCTCGACGACGTCGGTCGCAGCTTCGATGTGCCGCCAGGACAGTTCGGGGATCGTGATGAACCCGACGCCCGGAAAGATCGGATGCTCCGGTCCGTCGTCCAAGGCCACGAAGACCCCGAACCGCTCCACCGCCGCGACGGTGCCGGAGAGGATCTCACCGCGGCGCAGTGACCCCAGGAACGCCCAGAGGTCCGGGCTCTCGGACTGCCATTCCATGCCCGCCACTGTGGCACACGCGTCGTAGGTCGACGAGGCCACTGGCGGCCGTACGAGCTGTCCCGGCCGACGAATTGCCGGTCGCCCGGACGCTTCCTGGCGCTCCGACCGGGAACGTCCACCGGGTTGGCGGCGGCGGGGCCGGAACCGGGGCAGCAGGCGCTCGGCCTGCCCGCATCCGCGCGATGTCCGCAACCCCGGGCCCGGTGGCGCGCGCACGAGCACGCGCACCACCGGCGGATGCGTCACAGGTGCGCGTCCTACGCGTTCGGGTCCCACTCTGCGAGCTGCTCCATCGGCTCGGTGTCGCCGGTGGTCTCCACGCTGTCGAGCGGGGCGCGGTCGTAGAAGTACAGGACCAGGTCGCTCGCTGCGCCTCGCATCGCCATGTCGCCCGGCTCCGCGTCGGCGGCGAGATCGTCGCAGCGGACGCCGTCGGCGTTGAGGGTCAGGCGCCAGGAGCGGCCCTCGGTGGCGTGCAGGTCGATGGTGGCGGGCTTGAACGGCCAGGGGACGGTCGTCGCGGAGACGGTCGTCAGGAACTCGTCGACGCCCTCGACCGCGACGTCCGTCGGCAGCGGCTGTGCGGCCCCCTGCGCGAGCTGGGCGTCGTAGGTGTGGACGGCGATCTCCTGGATCTGGTGCCGGGCCACGGCTCCGCTGGTCTCCGGGGCCTGCGAGCGGCCCCACCAGGTCCAGCAGCCGCGGTCCGGGCCGGCCTCGCGCATCGCGTCGAGCATGAGCTCGGTCGACCCGGCGAGCCAGGCGTCCAGGGCTTCGCGGTCGCGGGGCGCGGTCGGGGCGCCCTTCGGGTCCGTCCTCGCCGGGGGCTCGGCGCCCGGGCCCGCCGCGACGATGGCGGCCTGGCGGCGGCGGCCGTCGCCGAGGTGCTGCGCCAGTTCGCGCAGCGTCCAGTCCGGGCAGCCCGGGACCTGGACGTCGAGGTCGGGGGCGGACGCGATCGCGGCACGGAACGCAGCCGAGCGTTCTTCGATCAGCCGCAGGACCTCGGGGAACTCCAAAGTGTTCGACACCTCGGTTGTGTATCACGGCACTCCGGCCGCCGGGTAGCGAATTTGTCGGACGAACGCGTCGACAGCCGGGCGGAGCGCCGCCAACCCGGCGGACGGTCCCGGGCAGAGCAACTACCCGTCCAGGAGCCCCTCCAGCGCCGCGCGGTGGCGTGGGTTCACCGCGATGGTCAGTCTGTCCCCGCGTTCCTCGACGATCACCGCGATGCCGCCGATCCAGCCTGCCCGGTGGCTGCGGTCCGGGTCGGGGTCGTCGCTGCCGGAGAGCCGGACCGGTGTGCCGTCGGCCACCCGGAGCGGCCCGGTGCGGCGGAGGGTGTCGCCGGGCAGCCGGGCGATGCGCAGCCCGCCCAGGTCCTGCCCGTGCAGCCACTCCACCAGGTGCTCGAAGGCGGTGGCGGCGAGCAGCCAGGCCGTCATCGGCCCGGACTGTTCCGTGGAGCGGAGCAGCCAGCGGTCCGGGCCGAGCCGGTGGGCACCCGGCACCAGGAGCGGGAACGGTCGTTCCGCCGCTCCCCCGCCGGGCACCGGCGTCCGTTCGGTGGGTGCGGTCAGCCAGAGCGAGTACCAGGAGCCGAACGCGGCGCTCAGCACGGCCTCGGCGGAGAGCCGGAGGTAGCTGGGTGCGTACGGCACGATCTCGTTGTCGTCCCAGAGCACGCTCAGCACCGCCGGATCGGCGACGCCCTCGCGTTCGTCGGTGACCGCGAAGCCGATGCCGTCGTTGTCGGCGTACACCAGGCGGTAGCGGGACGGGAGATCGGCCTCGGTGAGGGTGAAGTGCTCCTCCGTGCCGTACTCGGCGAGGCGTTGGCGCACCGTGGTGATCCCCGGTGCGGCGTGCGGGTTCGTGATCCGTCCGGCGGCGAACAGCGGGGCCCAGCCGACCGTCTCCCAGAAGGCGCGGACCAGCGGGGGTTCGGCGGGTTCGAAGGGAATCGGGCGGACGGTGCTGCGGTAGAGCAGCGACTGGCGTTCCAGCAGTTCGCGGATGGCCCGGGCCTCGGCGCCGACCCGGTCGAGGTCCGACCCGTCGAGCGCCCGCCCGTCGGGGTCGGGCGCGTCCCTCTGCGTGTGGACGTTCACCATGCCTGCTGCCACCCTTCCCTGGTCTCGTCCCGGATCACGCGCCCGCCGAGCCGGGTCAGTTCCTGGCCTATCGCCGTCCGGTGCCGCGGGTCGCAGTGCAGGACGGCCTGGTCGCCGAGGCTCTCGACCCACACGTCCGCGCCGCCGATCCGGGCGATCGCCTCCACCGTCCGGTCGAACGGCGCCCGGCGGTCGCGGGGCACTCGGCGGACGTCCGTCCCGTCGAGGTCGAGCGCCGCCGCGGTGACGATCAGTCGGCCGGGGCCCGGCGGGTGCAGGCGCGCCAGTGTCGCGTCGTCGACGCTCCGGGCGAGGGCGAAGTAGTGGGCCGGCGAGCGGAAGATCAGCAGGTCGGGCAGTGCGGGGCGGACGTCCTGACGTGCGAGTCCGGGTTCGCCCAGCCGCCAGACTCCGTCGCCGAGCACCTCCAGCCAGGGATAGACGGACGGGAGGACGGGCTCGCCGGTGAGCCCGCAGCGCGGATCGAAGCGCGCCGAGCGGTGCAGCGCGGCCCGCTCCAGGATCTGCCGGATCTGCCACTCCACCGCGCTGCCGTGCCAGCGGTGGACCGGCCGGCCGTCGCTCCGCACCACGACCACCGGCGGATCGTCGTCGCCGGCCGACTCGTCGGTGACCGCTACCTCGTCCAGCACCGCCGCCAGTTCGCTGCGCGGTCCGCGGGCGGCCAGCACCCGGAACCGCGGCCCCAGCCGTGCCCAGGCCGGGCCGTGGTCGTCCGGTTCCACGCCCCAGCGGTCGCGGCGCTCGGCGTCGTCGAACCACTCCTCGAAGACCTCGGCCATGATCCGCCGGCTCTCGGCCGTGCCCGTGCTGGTCCGGGCGCCCGGCGCCACGGTCACTTCGCTGACGCCGATGCCCTGCCACAGGGCGGCCAGCCTGCGGGGTACGTCGGCGGCGGGCGGCGCGGCGCGGCGGGTGGCGCCGTGGCGCGGGTGCAGCTCCGTCAGCAGGGCGTCGAGGCGGGCGAAGTCGGCGCGCTCGTCGTCGGATCGATCCACGGTGTTCTCTCGTCGAAGGGACCGGCCGGGCACCGGCCGCTCCGGATTCCGGGGTGTCGCCCGAGCGTACGGGAGACCTCGGACACCCGGTGCGCGGGGCGGCCTGGGGTGCCCGCCACGGCCTCGGAGCCGGTCGCCCGGCGCGGCCGGCTCCGGGCTCCACCGGCGCTCGAGGGCCGTGCCGTCCGCTACAGGGCCCGGACGCACCCGGCCGCGGGCGCCGCGGGGCGCGCGGCTCCTGGGGCCGCCGACCGGTCAAACCGCCTGCGCGGCAGCGTCCGCCCCCGACCCGAAGTAGGCAGCCATGACGACTCCGACCGCACCGCGGACCGCCTCCCCGCTCCCCCTCCTCGCGGTCGGCGGGGACCGGCCCTGCCGCGGCCTGCACGAGCAGATCGTCCGGATCTGGGCCCAGGCCCTGTACTTCTCGCCGCTCAGGCCCGCCGACCGGCCGAACCCGGAGGCGGTGTGCCAGGCGGTCGTGGAGCAGCTGGCGGTGTACTCCCGCGTGCCCGGCGGCTGCGCCGACGTACTGGCCCAGGACGCCGGCGATTACCCGGCCGCCTTCCGGGACCGCTACACCTGGTGCCGGAACTGCGCCGACCGAGCGTATTCGGCCCTGCTCCTCACCCTGCCGCCGCAGCCCGTCGGCGGGGCGTTCGGGATGTCCGCCTGACCCGGCCCCCGCCGGACGGCGGGGGCCGTTGCCCGGGGTCAGCGCGGGCTGAGCAGGCAGAACTCGTTGCCCTCCGGGTCGGCGAGGACCATCCAGGAGATCTCGGACCGGTCGACACCGGGATCGGTGGCGCCCAGCGCGAGCAGCCGGGCCTCCTCCGCTGCCGGATCGTCACCGCGGTAGGGAGCGACGTCGAGGTGGACGCGGTTCCATCCGCTCTTGGTGTCGGGGGTGCGGACGAATTCGAGGTAGGGGCCGACACCCGCGGCGGACCGCATGGTCGCGTGGTCGTCGGCGACCTCGTGCAGCGTCCAGTCCATCGCACCGTCCCAGAACCGGGCCATCGCCCGCGGGTCGGTGCAGTCGACCACCACGGCGGCGATCGGCCCGGTGTCCCCGTAGACCTGGCGGGGCTCCAGGACGCAGAACTCGTTGCCCTCCGGGTCGGCCATCACCGTCCACGGCACGTCGCCCTGGCCCACGTCGGCGAGCGTCGCACCGAGGTCCTTCAGCCGCGCGACCAGCTCCGCCTGGTGGGCGGGCGAGGTGGTGGCCAGGTCGAGGTGCACCCGGTTCTTGCCCGTCTTGGGTTCCGGGCGGGCGATGAGGTCGATGCAGACGGCGGCGGGGTCGGGGTAGGCGAGGCCCACGGGCTCGAGGTTGGTCACCCCGGGCCCCTCGCTGTCGACACCCCACCCGAGTGCCTGCGCCCAGAACCGGCCGAGCGCGGTGTCGTCCTGGGCCTTCATGTTGATCTGTACAAGTCGTGTTGCCATACCGCAGATCCTAGAGAAGCCGACGGGGGTCGGGAGCCCCGATCACGGGCGCGCCCGGCCTGCCTGAGCACAGGTCAGGCACCCACGGCGCGTCCTGGGGCACGGCCTGGGAGCCGGCGATCGACGAGCCCCCGTACAGCGCCTCCTACGGCGCGCACGGCGGCTTCGAGGGCCTG